>NZ_JBZSYN010000124.1:0-23173 GCF_058622915.1 Thermohalobaculum sp.
ATCGAACTCAATCCCGAGACGCTGCCGCGGGTGCTCGTCGACCACCGCTATGCCGCCCGGCTTGGGCCCGCCGGCGCCGGGGCCGCCGCCTTCCTGGCCGAATGCCGCACCACGGCGCACTGGCTGACGCGCAGCCTCGACCAGCGGGCGCGCACCATCGTCACCGTCGCGACCGAGATCGTGCGCCGGCAGGAGGCCTTCCTCGAGAGGGGCATCGGGGCCCTGAAGCCGCTCACGCTGCGCGCGGTCGCCGAGGCCACCGGGCTGCACGAATCGACCATCAGCCGAGTGACCGCAAACAAGTCGATGGCCACGCCCCGGGGCGTGCTGGAGCTGCGTTTCTTCTTCACCAATGCCGTGGGCGAGGACGGCCCCGCGGCCGAGTCCGTGCGGCACCGCATCCGCGCCCTGATCGGCGCCGAGCCCCCCGGCGCCGTTCTCTCCGACGACGCGATTGTCGAGCGGTTGCAGGGGGATGGAATCGAGATCGCGCGGCGCACCGTGGCCAAGTACCGCAAGACGCTGGGCATTCCCTCCTCGGCCGAGCGGCGGCGCATGAAGGTGGCGCTGGCCCTGGGCTGAGGCTCGTGGCGGGCGCCTTTGCGCACTTTGCAGCGTCGCATCGCGGGCCAATCGCTGTTATGCTGTTATATTGACAGGTGTAGGGCCGCTGCATAGGTTCCGCACCGCTTCGGAGCGGGGGAGGCAGAGTCCGCGTTCCGGGCGGCTCCGGGCGGCGCGGGGGGCCTCGGGTCGAAAAATGACGAGGACCAACCCGACTCCGCTAGAGGCTCTGGAGAAACGATGCGAATAACGGTCTCGGGCAAGCAGATCGACGTGGGTGAGGCGTTGCGGGTTCATGTCGTGGACAACCTGCATTCGGCCGTCTCGAAGTATTTCGACCGGCCGGTCGACGCCAATGTGGTCTTCTCGCGCCGCGGGCATGAGTTCACCTGCGATTCCTCGGTGCATTTGCCCACCGGGCTGACCGCGCAGGCGCACGGCGCGAGCGACGATATCTACATCGCCTTCGATCAGGCGGCGGAGCGGATCGAGAAGCAGCTGCGCCGGCACAAGCGCCGGCTGAAGGACCATCACCAGGCGCGCAAGACGCCGATCGAGACGATGGAGGCGGCGTCCTACGTCATCCGCGGCTACGACGAGGAGGAGGGCGACGGTGCACGGGCGGACAGTGAGCAACCGGTGATCGTCGCCGAGATGACCATGCCGGTGAAGACGCTGACGGTCGGCGAGGCCGTGATGCAAATGGAACTCGACGATGCCCGCTTCCTGGTGTTCCGGGACGTCGCCAGCAAGCGCATAAACTTCGTTTACCAGCGCGACGACGGCAATGTGGGATGGATCGATCCGGCCAGCCTGTCCGAGAGTTGAGCGGTTTTAAGTCACGAGCGGAAACAGAGCAGTCATGGAACTCGCCGACCTGATCGCGCGCGACGCGATCCTTCCCGCCGTCAAGGCGGCCAGCAAGAAGCAGCTCTTCCAGGAGGTCGCAACCCGGGCGCGCGAGGCCTACGGGCTCGATCCGCGCCTGGTGGTGGAGGGGCTCGTGGCCCGCGAGAAGCTGGGCTCCACCGCCATGGGCGGCGGCGTGGCGATCCCGCATGCGCGGCTGGCCGGGCTGAAGTCGATCATCGGCCTGTTTGCTCGGCTGGAGAAGCCGGTGGACTTCGAGGCCGCCGACGGGCAGGGGGTCGATCTCGCCTTCGTGCTGCTGGCGCCCGAGGAGTCTGGCGCCGATCACCTGCGCGCCCTGGCCCGGGTTTCGCGGCTCCTGCGCGAGCCGGAGCTGCGGCGCAAGCTGCGCGAGACCGCCGAGGCTCCGGCGCTCTACGCGCTGATTACCGAACCGCTGGCGTCGCGGGCGGCCTGAACCAGCCTTACCGCCGCACGGGCGCCGGCCCCGGGCGATCCCCGGGGCCGGCGTGCCTTGTCCCGCTTATGCGAGGTCCGAGACGCCGTCGGCGTGGCTCAGTGCACGCTGACCGGGCTGAGGTCGTTCTGGCGCGCCAGGGCGAAGGCGAGGCGCCGGTCCGGGGCGACCGCCAGCCGGTTGCCCTCGGCGTCGTGCAGCGCGTAGAGCCGCGCCTCGGTGCCCTTGAGCTCGTCCGGCATTTCCTCGGCCGCCACGGCGCGGACATAGACGATGGGCTGGCCCTTGGGGTTGGTGAACGGGTTGTCGCTCATCTCTTTCACTCCTCCTGCCTCACCGGCTCGATCCGGATGTTGCGCACCGTCGACTCGGGCTTGCGGCGCACGAGGTCGATGTGCAGAAGCCCGTTCTCGAGGGCCGCGCCCTCGACCTCGACGTGCTCCTCGAGCACGAAACGGCGCTCGAAGGGGCGGGCGGCGATGCCGCGGTGCAGGAACACCCGGCTGTCGTCCTCGCCGGCCTGCCGGCCGCCGACTACGAGCTCGCGCTCCTCGACGGTGATCGCGAGATCGGCCTCGCCGAAGCCCGCGACCGCGAGCGAGATGCGCCAGATGTCGGCGCCGCGCTGCTCGATGTTGAAGGGCGGGTAATTGTCCGAGCCGGCCTTGAGCGTGCGCTCGACCAGCCGGTCCAGCTCCTCGAAGCCGAGCAGGAAGGGCTGCGAGGTGAACGAGATGCGTGACATATGACGACCGTCCTCATCCGAAGCGACGATGCCGGCGGACCCGCTTGGCAGCATCCGCCTGTGAAGGATATGGGGTCGGAAAAGGGGGTTGGCAATAGCGCCGCTGCGGTGCGGCAAGCCGGCCGAGGCCGGGCCCCGCCCAGGGGTGCCGGGGGCGCCGTGAGCGGGTGTGCACATTGCACAATCGCCTAACGCATTGATTCCATTGAGCCCGCGTTGTGCGCCCGGATTATGGTTAACGGCTCGCTGTGCCCCTAGATCGAGATTTCCGCCTTGCCGCCATGGGCGGCCGACCACTCCAGCGGGCGGTCGAGGAAGGCCGCGACCTGGTCGAGCGTGGCGGCATCGAAATGCCCGCCGTGGCGGGCCTCGGCGAGCACGTCGCGCCAGGTGGCGAGATAGTGCAGCCCGATGCCCTGGGCGGCCAGCTTTTGCGGCACCTCCGCAAAGACGTCGTAGTAGAACACCACCAGGGTGTGGGCGCAGACGGCCCCGGCCTCGCGGATGGCCTGGACGAAGCTGACCTTGGAGCCGCCGTCGGTGGTCAGGTCCTCGACCAGCAGCACGCGTTGGCCCTCGCGGATGTCGCCCTCGATGCGGGCGTCGCGGCCGAAGCCCTTGGGCTTCTTGCGCACATAGAGCATGGGCAGGGCGAGGCGCTCGGCGATCCAGGCGGCGAACGGGATGCCGGCGGTCTCGCCGCCGGCCACGGCGTCGAACTGCTCGTAGCCGGCCTCGCGCAGCAGTACCGAGCAGGCAAAATCCATCGCCGCGGCGCGGATGCGCGGGAAGGAGATCAGCTTGCGGCAGTCGATATAGACGGGACTGGCAAGCCCCGAGGTGAGCTTGAAGGGCGGATCGGGGCGGAAGTTGACCGCCTCGATCTCGAGCAGCATCCGCGCCACCTCGCGCGCGATCAGGCCCTCGTCGGGAAAGCTTGTCTGGATCATCTCGCCACCCTTTCGTTGGCGACCTGCCAATGCAGGGGATGCCCCGGATCGAACACGGTGACCGGCCCGGCGCCGGTCTCGATCCTCGCCGGGTATGGCACGGGCGCGTCGCCCTTGACCAGCGTGATCGTGCCCGCGTTCGGCGCGAGGCCATAGAAGGCGGGGCCGTTCAGCGCGGCGAAGCCTTCCAGCCGGTCGAGCGCGCCCTCCTCCTCGAACACATGGGCGAGGCAGGCGAGCGCCACCGGGGCGGTGAAGCAGCCGGCGCAGCCGCAGGCGGACTCCTTGGCCGGGTCGGGATGGGGGGCGGAGTCGGTGCCGAGGAAGAATCGCGGCTCGCTCGAGACCGCGGCCGCCCTGAGCGCCAGGCGGTGACGCTCGCGCTTGGCCACCGGCAGGCAGTAGTAGTGCGGCCGGATGCCGCCCGCCAGGATGTGGTTGCGGTTGATCATCAGGTGATGGACGGTCAGCGTGCCGGCGATCTGATCGCCACCCTCGCGCACATAGGCGACGCCGTCCGCGGTGGTGACGTGCTCGAGCACCACCTTGAGCCCCGGCACGCGACGGCGGATCGGTTCGAGCACGCGCTCGAGGAACACCGCCTCGCGGTCGAAGATGTCGACCTCAGCGTCGGTGACCTCGCCGTGAACGCACAGCGGCAGGCCGATCTCGGCCATGCGCTCGAGGACGCGCGTCACGCGGTCGAAGTCGCGCACACCCGAGGCCGAATTGGTGGTCGCGCCGGCGGGGTAGAGCTTGACCGCGCGCACCAGCCCCGAGCGGGCGGCGGCGGCGACGTCGTCGGGGTCGGTCTGCTCTGTGAGGTAGAGGGTCATCAGCGGCTCGAACGCCGCGCCCTCGAAGGACGCGCCCTCGAACACCGCACCCTCGGGCAGCGCCGCGAGGATGCGCTCGCGATAGGCCGCGGCATCGGCGCCCGTGACCACCGGCGGGACGAGGTTCGGCATCACGATGGCGCGGGCGAAATGCGCCGCCGACCAGCCGATCACGCCCGCGAGCATCTCCCCGTCGCGCAGGTGCAGGTGCCAGTCGTCCGGCCGGCGAAGGCTAAGCCGCGACCCCGCCATCGCCGGCTCAGGCGGCGACGCGGAAGGACAGCTCGCCCTCGAGACGGCTGCGCAGCTCGCGGCCCTTGGCCTCGTCCATCGGCAGGAGCGGCGGGCGCGTGTTGGCCCAGCGCGCATCGCCGGTGGCGAGCGCCAGGAGCCGCTTCTGCGCCGGGATCGGGGCGTAGCCCTGCACCAGCAGGCGCAGCTTCCGCACCTCGGCGTGCAGTTGCCGCGCGGCCTCGTGCTCACCGCCGTGCCACAGCCGGATCACCTCGGCGATGCCCCCAGCGTTAAGGTTGGCGGTGGCCGAGATGCAGCCGGGCGCGCCCAGCTGCATCGCCTCGATGATCGGCAGCTCGGAGCCCGGATAGACGATCAGGCCATCGATGCCGAGCAGCGCTTGGGTGTTCTCCCACACGCCGGAGCTGTCCTTGATGCCGACCACGACCTCGGGGAAATCGGCGTGCAGCCGGCGCACCAGGCTGACGGGCAGGCCGACGCCCGAGACCTGCGGGATGTGGTAGAGGTAGATCCTGAGCCGCGGATCGTCGACGCCGTCGATGAGATGCGCGAAGTGGTCGTAGAGCCCGTCCTCGGGCACGTCCTTGAAGTAGAATGGCGGCAGCACCATGGCACCGGCGCAGCCGAGGCTGACGGCGTGGCGGGTGAGCCGGATGGTGTCGGGCAGGTTGGTCAGCCCGGTGCCGGGGATCAGCCGATCGGGCTGGATGCCGGCGGCGACCAGCTCCTCGAGCGCCTCCATGCGCTCGTCGATGCCGACCGAGAGGGCCTCGCCGGTGGTCCCGAAGGGGGCGAGCCCGATGCAGCCCTCGCCCAGGCAGCACCGGGCGTTGGCGACGTAGAGGTCGAGGGCGATGGTCAGGTCGTCCTCGAAGGGGGTTAGGATCGGGGCGATCACGCCCCTGAGGGGAGCGGCTTCGGTCATCGCGGCATCTCCGTGGCGGCTCGGCGTCGCGGGGCAGCATAGGCCGCCGGCGCGCGGACGCAAGACGGCGCGGGGAGGGAAGGGGGCCGGGTCGCGGCGGGCGCCGGACGCCGGGGCAGGGTGCCTGGGCGAAAGGGCGAGGCCCCGGATCAAGTCCGGGGCCTGTGGCGGACAAGGGAGGCCGCGGGTCGGGTCCGGGGCCTGTGGCGGACAAGGGAGGCCCCGGATCAGGTCCGGGGCCTGTGGCGGAGAGGATGGGGCCCCGGATCGGGTCCGGGGCCTGTGGCGGGCGGCTGAGCGCGGGGCTCAGAGCTCCTTCATCACCGTCTCGACCGCCTTGACCGTGGCGGCGACGATGCGGTCGGCCTCCTCGCGGGCGAGGCACAGGGGCGGCGCGAAGCCGAGGATGTCGCCCTCGGGCATGGCGCGGCCGATCACGCCCTCCTTGAGCAGCGCGGCGGCGATGCGCGCGCCGACCTTCTTGGCCGGGTCGAACAGCCGGCGGCCGGCCTTGTCCTCGACGAACTCGAGGGCGCAGAGCATGCCCTCGCCGCGCACGTCGCCGACATGCGCGTGGTCGCCGAAGGCCGCTTGCATCTGCTCGTTGAGGTAGCGGCCGGTGGCGCCGGCGTTCTCGACCAGGCCCAGCTTGTCGATCAGCTCGAGGTTGGCGACGCCGGCGGCGGCGCCGATCGGGTGGGCCGAATAGGTCCAGCCGTGGCCGATGGCGCCGAGCTCGTCGGTGCCCTGCTCGAGCGCCTGCCACACCTTCTCGCCGACGATCGAGCCCGAGAGCGGGGCGTAGGCCGAGGTCAGGCCCTTGGCTATGGTGATGATGTCGGGCGCGAGCCCGTAATGCGCCGAGCCGAACATGGTGCCGAGCCGGCCGAAGCCGGTGACCACCTCGTCGGCGATCAGCAGGATGTCGTGCTTCCTGAGCACCGCCTGGATCGCCTCCCAGTAGCCCGCGGGCGGCGGCACGATGCCCCCGGTGCCGAGCACCGGCTCGGCGATGAAGGCGGCCACCGTGTCCGGGCCCTCGCGCTCGATCAGCGCCTCGAGCTCGCGGGCGCAGTGGGCGGAGAACTCCTCTTCGCTCATTTCGGCTTGCGGGCGGCGGAAGTAGTAGGGCGCCTCGGTGTGCAGCACCTTGGGCAGCGGCAGGTCGAACTTCTGGTGGAACAGCTTGAGGCCGGTGAGCGAGCCCGTCATCAGGCCCGAGCCGTGGTAGCCGCGCCAGCGCGAGATGATCTTCTTCTTCTCCGGCCGGCCGAGCACGTTGTTCACGTACCACACCAGCTTGATGTTGGTCTCGTTGGCGTCCGAGCCGCCGAGGCCGAAATAGACCCGCTTCATGCCCTTGGGCGCGCGCTCGAGGATCATGTGCGCGAGCGTGATCGAGGCCTCGGTGCCGTGCCCGACATAGGCGTGGTAGTAGGCCAGCTCGTGCGCCTGCTTGGAGATCGCATCGGCGATCTCGGTGCGGCCGTAGCCGACGTTGACGCAGTAGAGCCCGGCGAAGGCGTCGAGCAGGCGGTTGCCGTCGCGGTCCTCGATCCACACACCTTTGCCGCCGGTGAGGATGCGGTTGGGGCTCTCGCCCCGGGCGTGCTGGGCGAGGTGGGTGGAGGGATGGAGGAAGCTCTCGCGGTCCCAGCGGTCGAGCTGGTCGTTGGTCAGCATGGCACTGCTCCTTTCAGGCTTGCGATGCCGCGGGCTCAGGCCCAGTCGCGGCAGATGTACTTGACTTCGGTGAACTCCTCGAGGCCGAGGCGCGCGCCCTCGCGGCCCAGGCCCGACTGCTTCATGCCGCCGAAGGGGATCGGCGCGCCGGTGACCTTGGTGCGGTTGACCGCCACCATGCCGAAGGCGAGTGCCCGGCTCATGCGGTAGATGCGGCGCGGGTCCTGGGTGTGGACATAGGCCACCAGCCCGTACTCGGTGGCGTTGGCGCGGGCGACCGCCTCGTCCTCGCTGTCGACGGGGGCGATGGCGGCGACCGGGCCGAAGGTCTCCTCGTTCATGATCAGGGCCTCGGCGGGCACGTCGGCCAGCACGGTCGGCTGGAAGAATAGCGGCCCGGCCGCGTGGCGCTGGCCGCCGGCCAGGAGCTTGGCGCCCCTGGCGAGCGCGTCCTTGACGTGCTCCTCCTGCTTGGCCACGGCCCTCTCGTTCATAAGCGGGCCGATGTCGGGGTCGTCGAGGCCGGGGCCGACGCTGAGGGCTGCGGTGCGCTCGGCGAAGCGGCGGCAGAACTCGGCGTAGACCGAGCGCTCGACCAGGAAGCGGTTGGCGCCGAGGCAGTCCTGGCCCGAGGTGGCGAACTTGGCCTTGATGGCCTCGTCCACGGCGTTGTCCATGTCGGCGTCGGCGAACAGGATAAAGGGGGCGTGGCCGCCGAGCTCCATGACCAGCCGCTTCACGGTTTCGGCCGACTGGCGGTAGAGCAGGCGGCCGATCTCGGTCGAGCCGGTGAACGAGAGCGCACGCACGCGCACGTCCCCGGTCCATGGCTCGACGATGGTGCGCGCCTTGCCCGTGACGACGTTGAACACGCCCGCGGGCATGCCGGCGCGCTCGGCCAGCTCGGCCAGCGCCAGCGCCGAGAAGGGCGTCTCGCCCGAGGGATGCGCCACCACGGTGCAGCCGGCCGCGAGCGCGGCGCCGGCCTTGCGCGTGAGCATGGCCGAGGGAAAGTTCCACGGCGTGATCAGCGCGGCGACGCCGACCGGCTCGCGCCACAGCTCGACCTCGGCGTCGGGCAGGTGCGAGGTGACGCCCTCGATGTTGGGGCGCTTGGCCTCCTCGGCGTAGAACTCGATGAAGGAGGCGGCGTAGCCGATCTCGCCGCGCGCCTCCGAGAGCGGCTTGCCCTGCTCGAGCGTCATGATGCGGGCGAGGTCCTCGCGGTGCTCGCCCATCAGCTCGAACCAGCGGCGCAGGATGGCCGAGCGCTCCTGCGGCAGCAGCGCGGCCCAGGCGGGGAAGGCGGCCTGGGCGGCGTCGACGGCGGCGGTGCTCTCCTGAGCCGTCAGGCTCGCGACCTCGCCGATGCGGGCACCGTCGGCAGGATTGGTGACGGCGAGCGCCTCGCCGGAGGCATTGGCGGTCCAGCGCCCGCCCACATAGGCGAACTGGCGCACGAGCCGCGGGTCGCTCAGATCGCTCAAGGGGCTCTTGGGCGAGATGTCGGCATGGATCATGGCGCACCTCCGCGTCACGGGTTGTCCGGATGGTGCTTATGTAGGGCGGCGGCGGCAGAGGGAGTCTCCAAACGCCGCCGGGCGCGCAGAAGGATCGTCTTTAATCCGCCGCGGCAGGCGTCAGTCCGTCTCCGCCATCAGCTGGTCAAGCGGCGGCGGCCCGCCCGCCTTCACCGTTCGGGTGACGATGTAGGTGTAGTAGCGCACGAGCCCGACCCGCTCGGCCAGGAGCTCGTCCATCAGCCGCTGGTAGCTGTCGATGTCGCGGGTGACCACCTGCATCAGGTAGTCGAAGCCGCCGCCGAGGCTCCAGCAGGCAACGATCTCGGCCCGCCGCGCCACGGCGCGCTCGAAGGACTGGAAGTCCTCGACCCGGTGGCTGCCGAGCTCGGCGGCGACGAAGACGGTGACGTGCTGCGCGATGTGCCTGAGCGCGATCTGCGCGTGGTAGCTCTCGATCACGCCGGCTGCCTCGAGCCGCTTCAGCCGTTCCCAGCAGGGGGTGGGCGAGAGGTTGATGCGCTTGGCCAGCTCGGCCTTGGGCAGACGGCCCTCGCGCGAGAGCACCTTGAGGATCTGCAGGTCGCGGTCGTCGAGCCTGAGCATCCCGTCCCCTCAGCGCAGGTTGATCCTGAGCGCCGCGGCGGCGGCGAAGGGCGCGAGCGCTGCGCAGAACAGCGTCAGCGCCGCCACCAGCATCAGCGGCGGCCAGGGCGGCAGGTCGATGAGCGCGCGCTCCACCGCCCTGGCGCCGAAGACCAGCGTTGGGATGTAGAGCGGCAGGACCAGGATCGAGAGCAGCAGCCCGCCCCGGCGCACGCCCACCGTGATCGCGGCGCCGACCGCTCCGATCAGGCTGAGCGCCGGGGTGCCCAGCGCCATGCTGAGCACCAGCGCCGGCAGGACATGGGCGGGCAGCTGCAGCATGACGCCGAGCACGGGGGCGATCAGCGTCATGGGCAGGCCCGTGGTCAGCCAGTGTGCGGCGCATTTCGCCAGCGTCACCTGCTCGAGCGCGAGCGGCGAGAGCACGAGCTGGTCGAGCGAGCCGTCCTCGTAGTCGGCCTGGAACAGGCGGTCGAGGGAGAGCAGCGCGGCCAGGAGCGCCGCGATCCACAGCACGCCGCCGGCGATGCGCATCAGCGTGGTGGTCTCGCGCCCCACGCCGAGCGGGATCAGCACCACGGCGAGCACGAAGAAGGCCACCCCGATGCCGCCGCCGCCGCCGAGCCTGAGCGCGAGGCGCAGGTCGCGGAAGACGAGGCTGGCCAGCCCCCTCACGACCAGGCCCCCTCGAGGAAGGGGTCCGCGGCGCGGTGCGCCTCGGCGGCGGGGGGCGTCATCTCCAGCACCGGGATGTCGCCGAGACCGATCTCCACATGGGTGGCGATCAGCGCCAGCCCGCCGTCGGCGACATGCTCGCGCACCAGTGCTGCGACCAGGGCTGTCGCCTCGACATCGAGCGAGACGGTGGGCTCGTCCATCAGCCACAGCGGGCGGTCGATGACGATCAGCCGGGCAAGGCCGAGGCGGCGCTTCTGCCCGGCCGAGCATTCCGCGACCGGACGCGCGGCGATGGAGGCGAGGCCGAAGCGGGCCAGGGCCTCCTGGGTTCGCTGCGGCCCCGCGCCGTGCACGCCGGCCCAAAGGGCGAGGTTCTCGGCCACCGACAGCGCCGGCTTCACCGCGTCGAGATGGCCGGCATAGGCCACTCGCTCCTGAAAGGCGACGGGATCGCGCGCGAGCGAGATGTCGCCGAGGCGGGCGTCGCCGCCCAGCACCGGGATCAGCCCGGAGAGCTGGCGTAGGAGCGTGGACTTGCCCACCCCGTTGGGCCCGCGCACGGCCGCCGCCTGCCCCGCCCCGACGCGAAAGCCGAGGTCGCGGTAGATCAGCCGCCCGCCGCGCCGGCAGGCCAGGTTGTCGAGCACGAGCTCCATGCGCCCCTCATAGCGCGCCGGCGCCGCGAGGGAAATCCGCTGTGGATGCGCGCGCGCCCGGCGCCCCCCTGGCACCCCCCTCGCCACGCGCCGCCGAATCCCCGATAATTGCGCTTGAGCCCGATTTCCGCCATTAGGGCACCGAATTCCAATACGCGCCGCCCGCGCGGGACGGCGCCACAGAAGGGAGCACGCCCATGCCCATTACCGTCGGTTCGGACGCCTCGAAGACCCGCCGCAAGCTCGAGGTCGGGGGCCGGTCCTACGCCTATTACGCCATCCCGGCCGCCGAGGAGGCGGGGCTGGGCCGCTTCGCGCGCCTGCCCGCGGCGCTCAAGGTGGTGCTGGAGAATCTTTTGCGCTTCGAGGACGGCAACACGGTCACCACCGAGGACATCAAGGCGTTTTCCGACTGGGCCGAGAAGGGCGGTCGCAACCCGCGCGAGATCGCCTACCGTCCGGCGCGCGTGCTGATGCAGGACTTCACCGGGGTGCCGGCGGTGGTGGACCTCGCGGCGATGCGCGACGCGATGCGCGCGCTGGGCGGGGAGGCCGAGAAGATCAACCCGCTGAACCCGGTGGACCTAGTGATCGACCACTCGGTGATGGTCGACGAGTTCGGCAACCCGCGCGCCTTCCAGCTCAACGTCGAGCGCGAGTACGAGCGCAACCTCGAGCGCTACCAGTTCCTGAAATGGGGCCAGGGCGCCTTCGACAACTTCCGCGTGGTGCCCCCGGGCACCGGCATCTGCCACCAGGTGAACCTGGAGTACCTGGCCCAGACGGTCTGGTCGGACAAGGACCAGAACGGCGAGCAGGTGGCCTATCCGGACACGCTGGTCGGCACCGACAGCCACACCACCATGGTCAACGGGCTGGGCGTGCTGGGATGGGGGGTCGGTGGCATCGAGGCCGAGGCCGGCATGCTGGGCCAGCCGATCTCGATGCTGATTCCCGAGGTGATCGGCTTCAAGCTGACCGGGGCGCTGAGGGAAGGCGTCACCGCCACCGACCTGGTGCTGACGGTGACCCAGATGCTGCGCAGCAAGGGCGTGGTGGGCAAGTTCGTCGAGTTCTACGGCCACGGCCTCGACCATCTGCCGGTGGCCGACCGGGCCACCATCGGCAACATGGCGCCCGAATACGGCGCCACCTGCGGCTTCTTCCCCGCGGACGGGGAGACGCTGCGCTATCTCGAGCAGACCGGCCGCGACAAGGCGCGCATCGCGCTGGTCGAGGCCTATGCGCGCGCCAACGGAATGTGGCGGGACAAGGATTACGACCCGGTCTACACCGACACGCTAGAGCTCGACATGGGCGAGGTCGAGCCCTCGCTGGCCGGGCCGAAGCGGCCGCAGGACCGGGTGCCGCTGTCGCGGGCGGCGCGGGAATTCCTCAAGGTGGTCGCCGATTACCGCGGCGTCGACATCTCGGGCCACGGCGAGAACATGGCCGCCGAGGGCGGCGCCGCGCCCGATGCCGAGGACCCGCGCAAGTCGACGGCGGTCGAGGGTGCTGATTACGCGATCCGCGACGGCTCGGTGGTGATCGCGGCGATCACCTCGTGCACCAACACCTCGAACCCCAGCGTCATGATCGGCGCCGGGCTGGTGGCGCGCAAGGCGCGCGAGCGCGGCTTGTCGGCCAAGCCCTGGGTCAAGACCTCGCTGGCGCCGGGCAGCCAGGTGGTCTCGGAATATCTCGACGCCTCGGGGCTGAGCGAGGACCTCGACGCGCTGGGCTTCAACCTGGTCGGCTATGGCTGCACCACCTGCATCGGCAACTCGGGGCCGCTGAGCGAGCCGATCTCGACGGCGATCCACAACGCCGACCTGGTGGCCTGCTCGGTGCTCTCGGGCAACCGCAACTTCGAGGGGCGGGTGAACCCGGACACGCGGGCGAACTACCTGGCCTCGCCGCCGCTGGTGGTGGCCTACGCCATCGCCGGGGACATGAACCTGGACCTGACCAGGGAGCCGCTGGGCGAGGACAAGGACGGCCGGCCGGTGTTCCTCGAGGACCTGTGGCCGACCCAGAAGGAGATCGCCGATCTGGTGGCGAAGACCGTCACCCGCGAGGCGTTCCAGGAGCGCTATGCGGAGGTCTTCACCGGCGACGAGCGCTGGCAGAAGATCGAGACCGGCGGCGGGCTGACCTATAGCTGGCCCTCGACCAGCACTTACGTGCGCAAGCCGCCCTATTTCGAGGACATGGGCAAGGATGCCGGAAAGATCGGGGATGTCGAGGGCGCCCGCATCCTGGCCTTGCTGGGCGATTCGGTGACCACCGACCACATCTCGCCGGCCGGCTCGTTCAAGCCCGACACGCCCGCCGGGCAATACCTGCAGGAGCGGCAGGTGGCGCCGCGCGACTTCAACTCCTACGGGGCGCGGCGCGGCAACCACGAGGTGATGATGCGCGGCACCTTCGCCAATATCCGCATCCGCAACGAGATGGTGCCGGGCGTCGAGGGCGGCTACTCCAAGGGTCCGGACGGGCAGAAGATGTCGATCTTCGAGGCCGCCATGGCCTACAGGGACAAGGGCACCCCGACCATCATCGTCGCCGGCAAGGAGTACGGCACCGGCTCGTCGCGCGACTGGGCGGCGAAGGGGCCCGCGCTTTTGGGCGTGCGCGCGGTGATCGCCGAGAGCTACGAGCGCATCCACCGTTCGAACCTGGTGGGCATGGGCATCGTGCCCTTCGAGTTCACCGGCGGCGAGGACCGGCGCTCGCTGAATCTCAGGGGCGACGAGAGCGTGTCGATAAAGGGCCTCTCGGAGGGGCTCGAGCCGCGCAAGACGGTGAAGGCGCTGATCACCTATGCGGACGGCAAGAAGCGCGAGATCGACCTGCTGTGCCGCATCGATACCGGGATCGAGCTGGAATATGTCGAGCACGGCGGCGTGCTGCACTACGTGCTGCGCCAGCTCCTGAAGAGCTGAGCCAGGGGGAGCCACGGGGGGCGCCACCGGGCGCGGTCGCTCAGGCGTCGAGCACCAGCCACAGGCCGCAGGCGGCGAGCAGGAGGCCCATGGTCGCGTTGAAGGCGCGCAGCCTCAGCCCGGTGCCGAGCAGCTGGCCCATGCCGGCGCCGAACACCGCCCAGCCCTGGCTCGACGTCAGGCCGGCGAGCATGAAGATGGCCGCCGCGACCGCTGCCTCGCGCACCGGATCGGCGCCGCGCGCGTAGGTCGCAGCGACCGCAATCGCCATTGCCCAACCCTTCGGGTTGATCCACTGGAAGGCGGCGGCCTCGTGGAAATGCAGCGGCCGCGCGCGGTTGCGGGCACGGGCGGCGTCGGCCGTGGCGATGCGCCAGGCCAGCCACAGCATCACCGCGAGGCCGACCCAGGCCAGCGCCACGCGCAGGCTGGGCGACTGTTGGAACACCTCGCCCAGCCCCAGTGAGATCAGGAACACCATGAGGGGATAGCCGAGCGCCACGCCCAGCGCGTGCGGCAGCGTCGCGCGCCAGCCGAAGGTGGCGCCCGAGGCGGCCAGCATCATGTTGTTCGGCCCCGGCGTCCAGGTGGTGGCAAAGGCGAAGCCGGTGAGGGCGAGCAGGATTTGGGCGGTCATGGCTCGGGCCAGGTTTTGGTCAGCGTGCCTGACCTTTGCCGAGAGCCTCGCCCAGCAGCGCCGTCTTGTCCAGCGCAAAGCCGCTCTCGATCCAGCGCCGCTTCGCCGCGTCGAGGGCGGCGCCCAGCCGGGGGCCGGGCCTGACGCCGGCCGCGACGAGGTCGGCGCCGGCGAGCGGAAAGACCGCCGCGACGCCATGCGCGATCTCGGCTTCGAGATCGGCGGGCAGCGTGCCGCCGGCGGCGGCGGCGACGAGCGCCATGGCGCGGGCGGCGCGGGCGCCGTGCTCGTGCGCGGCGACGGCGAGGGGCAACGGCGCGGCGAGGAGGTTTCGGATGGTCTCGAGCTCCTTCGCCTCGGCCCGGCTCAGGCGCAGTCGCGCCTCGGGCGCCTCGCCGCCCAGCGCCGCGAGGCGCCTGAGCCAGTCGGGCGGGGCGCCGCTCTCGCCCTCCAGGTGCACCAGCGGCGCAAGAAGCGCCGGGTCGGCGCCGGGCAGGCAGCGCATCAGCACGCCTGCCCGGGCCATTGAGGCCACCGCGGGGGCGGGGTTCGACGCGGCGAGCAGGCGGCGCATCTCGTGGCCGATGCGCTCGCGCGCCAGCCGCTCGACGCCCTCGGCGAGCTCGGCGCAGGCGGCGAGCCCGTCGGCGTCGATTTCCGCCCCGTACCAGGCGGTGAAGCGGAAGAAGCGCAGGATGCGCAGATAGTCCTCGCGGATCCGGTCGTGCGGGTCGCCGATGAAGCGCACGCGGCGGGCGCGCAGGTCGGGGAGCCCGCCGACCGGGTCGATGATCTCGCCGTCGGGGTCGGCATAGAGCGCGTTCATGGTGAAGTCGCGCCGCGCCGCGTCCTCGGCGAGGTCGCCCGAGAAGCGCACCACGGCGCGGCGGCCGTCGGTCTCGACATCGGCGCGGAACGTGGTGATCTCGTGGCCGGCGCCCTCGGTGACCGCCGTGACGGTGCCGTGCTCGATGCCGGTCGGCACTGCTTTGATGCCGGCCGCCTCGAGCCGGCGCACCACGTCGTCGGGCACCAGCGGCGTGGTCAGGTCGATATCCGTGACCGGCTCGCCGAGCAGCGTGTTGCGCACGCAGCCGCCGACGAAGTAGCAGGTGCGCCCCAGCGCCTCGACGACCGCGCGCACGTCGGGGCGCGACAGCCACTCGGCATCGAGCCGCATCATGGCGCTTCCCCGGCGGCCAGGGCCGCGAGACGGTCGCTGAGCCCCTTGAGCATCCCCGCCGTCGCGCCCCAGATGTAGAAACGCCCCCAGGGCATGGCGTAGTAGTAGCGCCGCGTGCCCGAGCGGTCATGCGCGTGCCGGTGCCGGTTCGCCGGGTCCATCAGGAAGTCGAGCGGGACCTCGAACACCTCCTCGACCTCGTTCGGGTCGGGCCGCGCGTGCCAGTCGCGGTCGATGGCCCCGACGAAGGGCGTGACGCGAAAGCCTGTCGAGGTGAGGTACTGGTCGAGCGTGCCGATGATGCGCACCTGCGCGGGTGCGAGCCCGATCTCCTCCTCGGCCTCGCGCAGGGCGGCCGCCAGGGTGGACGCGTCGGTCTCGTCCACGCGCCCGCCAGGGAAGGCGATCTGGCCGGCATGGCGCGCCAGGTGCTGCGTGCGCCGGGTGAGCACGACGTTGAGGCCGGACTGTCGCTGCACCAGCCCGCACAGCACCGCGGCCGGGCGCTGCGCGAGCCCCGGGATCTGTCGGGCCTTGACCTCCGGGTTGAGATCGTAGTCCGAGCGCTCTCCCAGTGGCGGGAGCGCGAGGGCGGCCTCGATGCGGGAAAGCGTCACGCGCATGACGCCTAGATGCATCGCCGCGCGACCTTCGGCAAGACGCAAGGGACTTTCCTCACAGCTCGAGCTCGCGCGAGGGGATGATGGGGAAGAAGACGCCGCCCGAGCGCACGCCGAACCAGCGCTTGCCCTCGATCTCCTCGTGCTCGCCGATGTCGACCAGGCGGTAGAAGCTCTTGCGGTCGATCAGCGCCTCGAGGCCGCGGCGCACGTGGACATATGGGCTGGGCTCGCCGGTTTCGGCGTCGCGCACGACGCGGATCGGGTTCTCCGGGCCGGCCACGGTCTCGTCGCCGACATTGGTCTCGAACACCAGCACCTGTGCCGGCCCGGCGCTCTCGACGCGGAAGTCGACGGCGAGGAACGGCGCGTCGTCGACCGTGATGCCGACCTTCTCGACCGGCGTGACGAGATAATATCGCCCTTCCTCGAGCTTGAGGATCGAGGCGAACAGGCGCACCAACTCCTTGCGCCCGATCGGCGTGCCGAGATACCACCACGACCCGTCGCGCCGGATGCGGATGTCGAGCTCGCCGCAATAGGGCGGGTTCCAAAGATGCACCGGCGCCGGGCCGCGCTTGCCCTTGCGCGCGGCGCGGGCTGCCTTGGCCAGGTTGTCGGCGGCGCCGGGATCGGGACGGGGATCGGGCCGGGGATCGGGCCGGGGATCGGGCGCGTCCTGCGATTTTGTGACCGTCGTCATCATCCACACCTGTTGCCTTCATGCCGCACAGTGTAGGAATGGTATTAAAACTGAAACGGATTCACAGCCCCCGCGGGTGGCGGGGCGGGCTTGCGAGGATAAATGACCGATCCTGTTGAGCAGATCGAGGCTGCCGGCGCGACACTGGCGCGCGTCAAGGAGCAGATTGGCCGGCGAATCGTCGGCCAGGCGGAGGTGGTGGAGCTGACGCTGACCGCCATCCTGTCGGGCGGCCATGCGCTCCTGATCGGCGTGCCCGGGCTGGCCAAGACCCGGCTGGTCGAGACGCTGGGCACGGTGCTCGGCCTCGACAACAACCGCATCCAGTTCACCCCCGACCTGATGCCGGCCGACATCCTGGGCTCCGAGATCCTGGAGGAGGGCAAGGACGGCATGCGCGCCTTCCGGTTCATCCAGGGGCCGGTGTTCACTCGGCTCCTGATGGCCGACGAGATCAATCGCGCCAGCCCGCGCACGCAATCGGCGCTCTTGCAGGCGATGCAGGAGCGCATGGTCACGGTCGCCGGCCAGCACCGGCCGCTGCCGCTGCCCTTCCACGTGCTGGCCACCCAAAACCCGATCGAGCAGGAGGGCACCTACCCGCTGCCCGAGGCGCAGCTCGACCGCTTCCTCCTGGAGATCGACGTCGGCTATCCGAGCCGCGAGGAGGAGCGCGACATCCTGCTCACCACCACCGGCAACGACGACGCGGTGGCCGAGCCGGTGCTCGATGCCGAGGGGCTGATCGCCCTGCAACGCCTGGTCCGCCAGGTGCCCGTGGGCGAGCGGGTGGTCGAGGCGATCCTGACGCTGGTGCGCGCCGCCCGTCCGGGAGAGACCGAGGCGGCCGAGGTGGCGAACCGGCGGCTTGCCTGGGGCCCGGGACCCAGGGCGGCGCAGGCGCTGATGCTGGCGGCGCGGGCGCGGGCGCTGATCGGCGGCCGGCTGGCGCCTTCGGCGAGCGACGTGGCGGCGCTGGCCCACCCGGCGCTGGCGCACCGCATGGCGCTGACCTTCGCGGCGCGCGCGGAGGGCGCGACCATCGCCTCGGTGATCGACGAGCTGCTCGCGGGCACGGCGCTGATGAACGAGGCGGCCTGATGGCGCTCAAGCGGATCGCGATCGCCCTGGCGGCGCTCGCCCTTCTTCCCGGGGCCGCCCCCGCATCGACGGCGGACCAGTTCGTCGAGGTGTTCCGGTCGGGCTGCCTAGCCCATCTGCCCGACTTCTCGGGCAGCGCCAAGACCTTCGAGGAGCTCGGCTTCGCCCAGGACGGCGCGCGGTTCAAGCGCGAGTCCGACGGCTCGAAGATGCTGGCCGAGATCTACGATCGCCCCTCCGACGGGGGCCGCGGCTGCGTGGTTGCCTCGGACATGCCCAAGGATGTGCAGGTCGTCCCGGCGGTCGAGGCGCTGGTCACTCAGCTTTCCGGCAATGATTTCGAGCGGCACAAGGCCGAGCGCGAAGGCCGGCGCGCCGACGCCTTTACCTGGCAAAGCGGGCAGTGGAGCGTTCTGGTCGTGGTGCTGCCGCGCATCTCGGGCATGCAGGCGCTCAACGTGACCGTGGGCAAGGCGAGATGACCGCTGCCGACCGGGCGCAGCGCGAGCGCGCCGGCTGGCTGCGCCGGGACGCCGAGCGCGTCTCGGGGGCGCTGCCGCCGCTGCTGGTCGAGGCGCAGCGGCTCGCGGCGAGCCTCGTTTCCGGCGTGCACGGGCGGCGCCGCGCCGGGATCGGCGAGACGTTCTGGCAGTACCGCACGGCCCATGCGGGCGATCCCCACAACCTGATCGACTGGCGCCGCTCGGCTCGCTCCGACCGGCTCTACGTGCGCGAGATGGAGTGGGAGGCGGCCGAGACCGTGATGGTCTGGTGCGACCGCTCGCACTCGATGGAGTTCCGCTCGGAGTTCACGCCGCGCTCCAAGGCGGAGCGGGCGGCGCTGCTCGCGATGGCGCTCGGCGTGCTGCTGCATCGTGGCGGCGAGCGCTTTGGCCTGATCGGCACGGAGGCCGAGCCGCCCGGCACCGGCGAGCGCCAGCTCATGCGCTGGGCCGGCCTGCTCGCGGCCCCGCCCGGATCGCGCCAGGACTTCGGCGCGCCGCCGAGGATCACGACGCCCAAGGTCGGGCGCGCCGTGTTTCTGTCGGACTTCTTGGGCCCGCGCGACTCCGTGTTTCCGGCGCTGACGGCCGCGGCCGGTCAGGGCATCGCCGGCATCTACATGCAGATCCTCGACCCGGTCGAGGAGGAGTTCCCCTTCGCTGGCCGCACCCGGTTCGAGAGCGTCGGCCGTGAGGTGCGCCACGAGACCGACCAGGCCACGGCGCTGCGCGAGCGCTATCTCGAGCGCCTGGCCGAGCGCCGCGACGAGCTGCGCGAGGTGGCGCGCCGCACCGGCTGGCAGCTGGTGCTGCACCGCACCGACCAGAGCCCGCGCTCGGCGCTCTTGCAGCTCTACACCATCCTCGGGGGCGGTTGATGCCGGGACTCATGCCGGGCCTTGGCGCGCTCGCCTTCGCCAGCCCGTGGCTGCTCTCGGCCCTGATCGCCTTGCCTGTCCTGTGGTGGCTGCTGCGCGCCATCCCGCCCAGCCCGAAGCTGCAGACCTTCCCCGGCGTGCGGTTGCTGTTGGGCCTTGAGGACCCGGAGCGGCAGGCGGCCAAGACGCCGTGGTGGCTCTTGCTGTTGCGCGCGCTGGCGCTGGCCGCGGTGATCGTCGGCTTCGCCGGCCCGGTTCTGAACCCGAGCACGCGGCTGATGCCGGCGGGGCGGGGCCCGGTGCTGATCCTGATGGACGGCGGCTGGGCCAGCGCCCCGGACTGGGCCGAGCGCAAGGTCGCCGCCCTGGGGGCGATGGACGAGGCGGCGCAGGCCGGCCGGCCGGTGATCTTCTGGCTCGCGACGCAGGCCGAGGCGCCGCCGGTGGCCGCTGCCGCTGCCGCCCGGGCCGAGCTCGAGGCCGCGCGTCCGGCCGCCTGGGCGCCCGACCACGCCGCCGTGCTGAAGGCGCTCGAGTCCGGCAAGGTGCCGGCGCCGGCCGAGACGGTCTGGTTCAACGACGGGCTGGACCATGGGGCCGCCACGGCGGCGTTGGCCAGCTACCTGGCGGGATTGGGGCCGTTGCGCCTCGTCAAGCCGAGGTTGCTCGCCCGCGCGCTGACCCCGCCGCGGCTGCAGGAAAGCCACATGGTTGCGGACGTGTTGCGCGCCGACACCGCCGCGCCCGGCAGCGCCGCCATCATCGCCTTCGCAGCCAAGCCCGGCGAGCCCGAGCGGCCGCTGGCGGCGGCGACCGCGAAGTTCGCCGCCGGCGCGGCGTCCGCGACCGCCCGGTTCGATCTGCCGCCCGAGCTGATCGGCCAGGTCACGCGCATCGCGCTGGCGAACGGTGCCAGCGCCGGCGGCGCGGCGCTGGCCGATTCCGGTCTGCGCCGCGTTACCGTTGCGCTCGTAACGCCCGAGGCGAACACGGTGACCTCGTCTCTGGTCCGGCCCAGCCACTATATCCGCGCCGCGCTGCAGCCCTCGGCCGATGTGCGGGAGGTCTCGCTCGCCGATGCGCTCGCCCATCCGCCCGCGGCCATCGTGCTGGCGGACCAGGGGGGATTCACGAAAGGCGAACGCCAGTCGCTGCACGACTGGGTCGAGAAGGGCGGCCTGCTGATCCGTTTCGCCGGCCCGAGGCTTGCAGGCGCGATCGGCGAGAGCGCCAGCGGCGGCGCGATCGTCGGCGGCGCGGACGACGATCTCCTGCCCGTTCGGCTGCGCCGCGGCGGGCGCGTGCTGGGCGGCGCGCTGTCCTGGGGCAAGCCCAAGCGGCTGGGACCGTTCGATCCGCAGGGCCCGTTCCGGCGGCTCAAGGTGCCCAAGGACGTCACGGTCAGCACGCAGGTGCTTGCCCAGCCCTCGCCCGATCTCGCCGGCAAGGTCTGGGCCCAGCTCGAGGACGGCACGCCGCTGGTCACCGGGAGCAAGCTGGGCCGGGGCCATGTGGTGCTGTTCCACGTCACCGCCGACCCGGACTGGTCGTCGCTGCCGCTGTCGGGCCTGTTCGTCGAGATGCTCGGCCGGCTGATGGCGCTTGCGCCCGGCCGCGCTGCCACCGCCCCCGCGGCCGACGAGCTGACCGGCACGCTGTGGCGCGCCGAGCTGCTGATGGGTGCGGACGGTGCGCCGGTTCGAAACTCCAGCCTGGGCGAGCCGGTGCCGGGCGAGCGTCTGGCGAAGGGCGAGGCGGGGCGCACCTTGCCGCCCGGTCTCTACCGGCGCGCCGATGCCGGCGCGCGGGCGACGGGCGCGGCCGTGACGGCGGTGGTGAACCTGTTCGCCAAGGGCGATCGGCTGGTGCCGTTTCCGCCCGCCCCGGCCGGGGCCGTCTCGGAGGCTCTGGGCGGTGCCGAGCCGCACCGATACGGCCCGGACCTGATCACGCTGGCCGTGTTGCTCGGCACCCTGGACCTGATTGCGACGCTGTGGCTGTCGGGCCGCCTGTTCGGACGCTGGGGCCGCGGGCGCCGGCGCGTCGCGACCGCGCTGATCGCCGCAGCCCTCGTCGCGCCGGCCCTCCTGGCCCCGTCCGGCGCCCGCGCCAACATGACGCTCGCGCAGGAAGTCTCCGCCGCCGCCGAGACGACGCTGGGCTATATCGTCACCGGCGACCGGCGCATCGACGAGAAATCCCGGGAGGGGCTGGTCGGGCTTGGCAATGCGCTGACGCGACGCACGGCGGTCGAGCCCGGCCCGCCCGTTGGCGTGAATCCAGAAGAGGACCCCCTGAGCCTGTTCCCCGTGCTCTACTGGCCGCTGACGGCTCAGGCGGCGCCAAGCGAGAAGGCGCTGCAGCGGCTGCAGCACTACCTCTCGACCGGGGGTATGCTGGTGATTGACACGCAGGACGGGGGGACGGGCTTCGGCGGGCCCGCCGCGGTGGAGATGCGGCGCATCGCCCGGGCGCTGAACCTGCCGCCGCTGGCGCCCGTCAACATGGACCACGTGCTCAGCCGGACCTTCTACCTGCTCGCCTCCTATCCCGGCCGCTGGCGGGGCGGCCAGGTCTGGGCCGAGGCGCCGCGCCCCGGCAGCCGGAGCAAGGCCAAGCAGCAGGATTTGCCGCATTTCCACCGCGTCGACGACAACGTCTCGCCGGTGGTGGTGGGCTCGGCCGACTGGGCCGCTGCCTGGGCGGTGGACGACCGGGGCGAGCCGGTCTATCCGGTGGGCCGGCCCGGCGACAACCAGCGCGAGATGGCCATCCGCTTCGGCATTAATCTCGTCATGTACGCCCTGACCGGCAACTACAAGTCCGACCAGGTGCACGCGCCCGCCGTGCTCGAGCGGCTGGGCCAGTGAGGATGCGATGCAGTTCGGCCTGACCTTTCTGCCCCAGCTCGCCTGGCAATGGCTCGCGGTGCTGGCCGCGCTCGTGGTGCTGGGCAGCGTCGTGGCGCTGGCGCGGCGCCTGCCCGGCTGGGCGCTGCGCGGCGTGGCACTGGGCATCCTGGTGCTGGCGCTCGCGGGTCCGCAGCTCAGGCGCGAGGAGCGCCAGGGTCTGAAGAACGTGGCCTTCCTGGTGGTGGACAAGTCCGAGTCGACCACGCTGGAGAAACGGACCGAGCAGATCGACAAGGCCGCCACGCGGCTGAAGGCCGAGATCGGCGCGCTCTCGACACCGGCGCACCCGCTCGAGCTGCGCGTGGTCGAGGTCGGCCCCGACCACAGCGGCCGCAACCGCGGCACGCGGCTCCTGACCGCCCTCGACGAGGCCGCCGCGCGCGTCGCGCCGGGCCAGATTTCGGGCGCGATCCTGCTCACCGACGGCGAGATCCACGACAAGGGCCGGATCAAGGACTTCCCCGGCCCGGTGCACGCGCTGATCGCAGGGCGCCCCGACGGCTTCGACCTGGCGCTGGAGGCCACGACCACCCCGGCCTTCGGCATCGTCGACGAGTCCGTGACCTTCAACCTCATCCCCCACGTCCACGGTGTCGGCCAGACTGTCGGTCACGTCACCGTCGAGGTCTCGGTCGACGGCAAGCCGCCATCGACCCAGAGCCTCACCGTGGGTCGGGTGAACCACATCGAAGTGCCGATCAAGCATGGCGGGCCGAACGTGGTCGATATCCGCCTGCCGCCGCGGCCGGGCGAGCTGACCGATCGCAACAACCGCATCATCGCTACCGTCTCGGGCGTGCGCGACCGGCTGCGGGTGCTGCTGGTCTCGGGCGAGCCCTATCCGGGCGGGCGCACCTGGCGGGACCTGTTGAAATCCGATCCGATCGTCGACCTGATCATCTTCGATCGCTATCGCTGGCGCGGCGTGCTGGCCTCGGCCTATCTG
>NZ_JBZSYN010000125.1:0-19458 GCF_058622915.1 Thermohalobaculum sp.
ACGTGGCGCAGCTTCAAGCCGATCGCGGCTCCGTCACGAATGCCGGTCAGGATCAGGAACGCCAGGATGGCCCTGTCGCGCTTCTGGAGGGCCGTTTCGCCCGGCATCCGGGGTCAGGACGTGGCGCACCTGCTCTGGCGACGGTGACGGCCTCTGCTCGGCGCTGCGGGCGATCCTGTCGTCGCGCCGGGTCGGATTGAAGCAGTCGGCATCCGCCGCCCGGATACGCCGGCTGTACCCCGGCTCCTGCGAGAGCCAGCGGAAGAACGCGCGGAGCGCCTTCTGACTGGCCCAAACTGATTGGTCCACGGTGATTGTTCGTTCTTGACTGGCCTCTGGTCCATTGGGGCGATGGCTTCCGGGTTGCCCGGACGACTTAGGGTCGCGTCTTCCTTGCGGGCGCCGGCTCAGGCCGGCTCCGTCCGCTCGGCGCCGAGCCGCCTATCGCACCTCGGCATCGGCCTGGTCTGCGTCCGGCTGCGGATCGCCCGCCCTCGCATGCGCCTCGGCACTGCAGGTGCCGCCTGATCCCTTGACGCGGCGGGCATCGTGGTCGGTCACGCGCTTGCCGTCCGACTCGGCGCTCGCCGTGGCCTCGGTCGCGCAGTCGACGTTGCCGTCGGTGGACCTTGCCGTGGACGAGCTCGCCCGTGCGCTGGCCGACGCGTGAGCGCTGGAGGTCGCGCGCGCGCTCGAACTGGCCTGGGCCTCGGCGTGTGAATTGTGCTTCGCCATGCTGGTTACCTCCACCTGGCTCGGGTTGGTCTCGCTGCCTGATGCGGCGTGCCCTCCCGCTGGCCAGCTCGCGCACGCCGCGGCGGCGCCGAGGCCGAGGAAGACGAGCCCGGGGAGCGCAATCGCCTTGCATATGTTACGGTGCACGGGCATCGTTCTCTCCGCTTCGAAGCTGTGGTCCGGGCCGGGGCCTGCCTTCAGGCTGCTGTCCAGATGCGGACCGCCCGATCGCCGCCCCTATTCCATTGACCGGGCGCCCTGGCCCCGGCACCCGAAGCCGTCCGCCTTGGCCGCCACGAGCCTCGGGAGTGGAGCCAGTGCGAGACGGCTTCGGGCCGGAACTGCCGCGACTAAAGGGGGACGTCACGCAGCGGCAGCCCGTCTCGGCCGCGCCGGGGTCATTGCAACCCGGCGCGCTGGTCGGTGCGAACGAAATCGACGTTCAGACGCGTGGAGCCACCGCTGAAGGGCCGCCAGGCGACGAAGGCCATCCGCCCGCCGGGGGCGATGCTGGTCTGGGGCGGCGCGAACACCCAGCTGTCGACCGGCTGGCCCGACCGGCCGACCAAGGTGGCCTGCATGTTGGGCACCCTCTGGACGCGGCTGGAGGTATTGATCACCTCGCCCCGGATCTTCAGACCGCCGTTCTCGTGCACCGGGCTGAACAGCTTGATCTTCAGCGGCGGGCGCGCCAGCGCCCGGGTCGGCGCGGTGTTGTAGGCGGTCTGCGACTCGCTGGCGCCGGCGGAGGTGCAGGGGCGGAACCCGGCGCCGCCGCCAACGACGCGATCGACGCAGTGCGCCGCCGAGTAGGTGCGCTTGTCGACCGAGGGCCAGAGGATGCCGAAGCGGCCCTCCTGCCCCTCGACGCCGGGCGCCGAGATCTGCAGCTCGTAGAGCCCCGGATCGAGCCGGCCGGCGGGTGCGAGCTCGTAGACGCCCGGGACCCGCGGGTTCGGCGTCACGCGAAGTGGCACGCGCATGCTGTTCAGCCCGGCCACGACCCACTGACTGCCTCTGACCGGCGCGGCCTGACCGGTGGGCTCGAGATCGCTCCTGAGCCAGGAGACGCGCCACAGCTTGATATCCTGCTGCACCCAGCCGGGGCGTACGCCGCTGAGGGCCGGGTCATAGACGATGAGCCGGGCGCCCGGCGAGAAATCGGCGCGGGACGCCCAGGTCTTGCGCTCCCATTGCGCAGAGCCGTCGATGCGGTGCAGGTCGTTGTTGCTGGTCAGGACATAGATGCCGGGCGTGTCCGGTGTGGGCAGGGGACGGCCACCGGCGGTGGACTCCGTCCCGCCGCCACAGCCGGCGAGGCCGAGCGCGGCGGCGCACAGCAGGACGGGCAGAGACAGTCGAGGCATGGACGGTAGCGGCATCGGTGAGGCTCCTTTCGTCGCGGTCCCGAGAGTCCAAGGCTGGACCCGTACGAACTCCTGCCCCCGCTGACTTGGGTCTCCGAGGGCCTATTCCGGAAAAGGGCGCCCCGCAGTGGCGGGGCGCTGAGGGTCCCGCATGTGGCGGGTGCGAGGGGCATCGATACCTGCATGAGGTGATGATGGCTGCTTTGGACATCATCCTCGCGGTATCAGCTCCATAGACGCCCGAGCCGGCCACTTATTCCACCGCAAGCCGGAGAAGAGACCGGCGAACAGGGGGCCCGGCCCCTGCGGGAGGCCCGGCCCCTGCGGGAGGCCCGGCCCCTGGAGGGGGCCGGGCCGTGCGGCCGCTTCGGACAGCCGTGGCTTGTGCCGGCTTACTGGATGCCGACGCTCGCGCCGGTCCCGGCCGAGCTGCTGGTCGACATCGCGCCGTCCGGAGAGACGTCGGCGCCGGCAGTGGCGTCGGCGTTCGCCGAGGCGTCGCCCAGCGTGTGTGCCATCGTCTTGGTCGTGGTGTCGGTCCGCGTCGTGCCCGGGGTGTTAAGCGCCATGCCCTTGCTGAAGGCATGCGAGATCCCGAGGTCAAGCTGACCGTTCTGGACCGCGTGGCCCTGCGTGAGCGAGTGCGTCATGCTCATCGACATGTGCGGCGTGTCGATCGACTTGCTGAACGAACGCGAGTTCACCTCCGCCGTCGCCGGCGCGCTCTGCACATCGGCCGCGGCCTGCGTCTGATCAGGCGCTGCCGCGGAGTCCACGCTGACGCTGGCACCGGCGTCGGGCGCGACATTGGCGGAGGTGCTCGTGCTCCCGGTCGTGGAGCCGTCGCCCGTCACGTTGCCGCTGAAGTCGGCGCTGGTGTTCGCCGTGGTCGTGCCGTCATTGACTCCGACGCTGGCGCCGGCGTTGGTGCTGCCGTCCATGCTGCCGGTGCCGTTGACGTCGGCGACGACGCCGGAGGTGCCGGTGGCCGACGCCGTGGGCGCGGACTCGTCCCCCATGCTGGCGCTGGTCTGGGACAGACCGGTGCCGCTGGCCGAGCCGTCACCGTTCACGGCGGCGCCGAAACCGGAGTTGGCGTTCGCCGAGGTGGTGCCGTCGCTGACACCGACGCTGGCGCCGGCGTTGGTGTCGCCGCTGATCGAGCCGGTGCCGTTCAGCCCGGCCTCGACCCCGGCTGCGCCGATCGCCGACGCGTTCGGGTCGGGCGCCTGGCCCAGGCTGGCACTGGTGTCGGAGGCGGCAATCCCGGCAGCCGAACCGTCACCGTTGACGTCGGCGTTGAAGCCGGAGTTGGCATTGGCCGAGGTGGTGCCGTCGCTGACGCCGATGCTGGCGCCGGCGTTGGTGCTGCCGTCCATGCTGCCGGTGCCGCTCAGGTCGGCGGCGGTGCCGGCGATGCCGCTGGCCGAGGCCGTCGGATCGGACGCCAGGCCGGCGCTGGTGTCGGAGCCGGCGATGCCGCTGGCCGAGCCGTTCCCGGTCACGTCGGCGCTGAAGCCCGAGTTGGCGTTGGCCGAGGTGGTGCCGTCGCTGACGCCGACGCTGGCGCCGGCATTGGTGTTGCCGTCCATGCTGCCGGTGCCGCTGACCCCGGCCTCGACGCCTGCGGCGCCCTGCCCGGAGGCGGTCGGATCGGCCGCCGAGCCGAGACCGGCGTTGGCGTCCGAGATCCCGGCGCCGCTGGCACTGCCGTTCCCGGTCACGTCGCCGCCGAAGCCGGCGTTGGCGTTCGCCGAGGTGGTGCCGTCGCTGACACCGGCGCTCATGCCGGCGTTCGAGCTGACGCCGACCGAGCCTGTGTCAGAGAGGCCGCCATTGGCGCCCGAGGACCCGGCCGCCGAGGCGCCACCGAAGCCGCCGCTGGCGGTCGACTCGCTGGAGACGCCGGCCGAACCGGTGCCCGAGACGCCTGCGTCGGCGGTGCCGCCGGTATTGCCGCTCACGCCCGACGAGTCAGACGACACGCCTGCCGAGGCGCTGGACCCCGCATCGGCGGTGCCCGAGTCGGCCGACGCGCCGCCGCCGGAGCTGGTGCCGGCCGAAGCGCCGCCCGTCGAGGCGCCGGCGTCCGACGAGGCGCCGGCAGAGGCGCCGTCGCCCGAGCCCGAAGCGCTGGCGCCCGAATCGGCGCCGGCGCTCGAGCCGCCGTCACCCGAGGAGGCGCCGGCGCTGGAGGAACCCGAGGCGCTGGCGCCGCCCGAGCCCGAGGCCGAGCCGCTGCTGCCGGACGAGGCGCCGCTCGCGGCCGCCAGGATGATATGCGGGGCATTGCCCGTCATGACCGCAGACTGGACCTGCGCGCCACCGGGGGCGAATACGGTATTCGTCAGAGGCATGGCGCTCGCGCCGGCGCTGCCGATCATCAGACCGATTGCGCTGGTCGCCGCCATCAGCTTGGTGCGCGTTGCGTATCTCGACATCCTAAGTCTCCTGTTTCCACGCTTCGAGGCTCCGTTTGCCGAGGCTCAGTCTCCAGCGGAAACCGCCCTGCCCTGCTTGATCGGCCGGCGCGGCACGCTGTCAGCCCGATGGACTGCGTGTGTGCGGGTCTATTCCGGAAGGGGTGGAATTATTTAAAAATGCACGAATGTTCGGGAATAACTGGCCGTAATGCTTTGTTTTCCAAAAATCATTCAACAGGTTTTTTCTGAGGAATGCCGCAGTTATTACGTTCCGACTGCGTGACAGCACCGCCCCCGCCAGGGCAGCCCGGCGGGGGCGGGGCGGGGCCGCAAGACGGCCCGCAACGAGGCTTTTTCGGCCCGGCCCGCGAACTGGGTTGTGCGGCCCGGTTGTGCGGCCCGGTTGTGCGGCCTGGGCTCAGTGCCGCCAGATCGGCTTGCCCAGATAGACGTCGTTCGGGCTGCTCAGCGCACCAGCCGCCGCGCCGACGGCGCCGCCGAGCACCGCGCCGCCGAGGGCGCTGCCGCCGACCAGGGCGCTGCCGACGGCGCCGGTCGCCGCACCGATGCCGGCGCCCGAGAGGGCCCGGTCACCCTGGGTGTAGCCGCAGCTGGCAAGCAGCGACAGCGCCATAACCAAAGCCACGAGGGTAGAAGTGCGTTTCATTTCATCCTCCTTGGTCTACGCCTGATGCGCGGTCCGCGACGGGCGGCAGCCCGTCGGCCGCGCATCACTGCGTGGTCTGTCCCCCGGTCGTGCCTGCGTTCGGGGCGGTGCCGGTGCCCGGCGCCTGCATCGGCTGCTTCGTCTGCTGCGCCTTCTCGGCCGACAGCGAGACGAACTTGGGTGCGTTCTCCAGGTCCTTGCGGGTGGCGTTGAGCACCAGTTGCTCGCTGCCCGACTTGGTCGTGGTGAGCTTCAGTTGGTCCGGCTTGACGGCGATCGGCTTCTCGCCGAAGCCGAGGAAGCCTCCGACACCGATGACCACGCCGACGATCTTGTTGCTGTTGTTGTCCACCACGAGGTTCGAGATCTGCCCGATATTCTCACCCCTGGGCGACTTCACCGAACTGCCGATCAGCTTTGAGGCAAGATAGGTGCCGTCCGGCTGCTTGGCGATCTGGCCATCGATCGGCTTAGCCTGTGCTTTTGCCGTCCCCTGGTTGGCCTTGGCCGCATTCTGACCCTGCGGGGCGGGCGGCACCTGGGCCGTCGTGCCCTGCTGCTGGGTCGTGGCCTGCGAGCTCTGCTGACCGGTCGAGCCGGTGCTCGGCATCGTGGTCTGGATGCCCTGCTGCTTGGTCTGCTGCTGGGTGGTCTGCTGCGCGTATGCGCCCGGCGCGAGCGCCGGGGCAAGCAGTGCCGAGGCGGCGAGGACCGCCGCGATGGCGCGCACGCTCACGCGGATGCTCATTGCGGGCAGTCGACGCTGCCGCCTGGGCTGTGCCGTGTTCGGTCTTTCGACGATATGCTGCGAGTTCCAGGTCATCTCTTCCCTCCGTTTGGTTCGGTTGGACGACGCGCGAAAAGGGGAAGGCCGGGCGTCGCGCCCCGAGCCGGTGCGCCTCGGTGCCGACGTGATTCCTCGGTCCGGGCGCACGCATTGCGGTCACCGGGAGTGACTCCGATCCGGTCCGTTTATTCCGGATATCGCAGGACCTCTCCCGGGTGCCATCGGGCAAGCGGGCAATGGAACGTTTGCCGGTACGGGTCGTCCCCAAGACCTCGGCTAACGTCGCTTGTGCTTTTGTTTTCCGGGACTTGCTTCACATCTTGTCGAGCGGGGCCGAAGTCCGGATTTCACCGGAAATGGCCACGACATGTACAAAGTCTGGACCGGCCCGAGTCCGTGGCTTCGGTCGACGCGCCTGCCGCGGAGCCGGATGCCGCCGGTCCGAGCGGGTTCGGCATCTTGCTTTCCGTGGCGGGACCGCGGGCGGCCGGGATCAGATCGCCGGGTCGTCCCGGGGTTTACCACATGGCCCTCGAGCCGCACGAGAACGTGCAGGCGGCCAGGCCGGCGACCTCGGGGGCCTCAGCGGCATGGGTCAATCCGTTCCTCGACGCGGGGCGCCAAATTCGACAAGATGGGCACGTGCCAGACTCAGCTTGTCTGGCTGGAAATCGGAGGAAGTCATGGCTGAACACAACGGAGGATGTGAGCACATCCACACTCACTCCAACGCAGAGCCGATCGACAATCACATGTGCCACTGCAATGTCTGCAAGACCGTGACCGGCCAACAGATGACGCATGTCGCCTTTTTCAATTGGGCCGATCTGCAGGTCGACCATCCAGAGCTCCTGCAGCGCCAGCCGTTCAACAAGGACAACCCGGACGGGGCGCTCGAGTTGTGCACCTGCAGCGTTTGCGGCACGCCCATCCTGCTCGACGACAAGCAAAGGCGGATCCGCGTCGCGGTGCCGAACCTGATGGGCTATGAGGCCTCCTTCCCGGAGGCGACCTATCACGCCTTCTATGACAAGTCGCGGGGCTATGCGAAGCCGGATGACGGGCGCCCGGTGCACGAAGGCTTCCGGCCGGACTTCACGATGCCGGGGCCGGCCTGAGCGCCGCGAACCCTCTGGCACCCGAAGTCGCGCGGCGGCGGAGGGGGCGCAGGGGGGGCACAGGGGGGCACAGGGGGCGAGGACACGCCCCCCCCCGGGTCGAGCGCCGCGGCGGAGCACCGCGGCGCTCCGGTGTGCGGCAGGCGCGCGCGGGGCGCAGCCGCGGCGCACACCGCAGCCCCGTGCGGCTGGCTTCGGCCAGGGCATTGGTGTGCAGTGCGCGGGTGTGCAGTGCGCGGGTGTGCAGTGCGCGGGTGTCCAGTGCGCGGGTGTGCAGTGCGCGGGTGTCCAGTGCGCGGGTGTCCACGCGTGGACAATAGCTCAAGTGTCTGATTGCCAAAGTGTCTTGGAATCTGTTGCTGCGTGGGCGGGCGGCCGGGCGGAGGTTGCCGGCGCATCCGTCCCAATCGGCCCGGTCTGCGGCGAGGGCTCCTCGCAAGCGGAGAGGCCCCAGCAGGCCAACGGAGGCAGCGAACGGCGAAACGGAAAGCGCAATCGGGCAACAGCTGCGGCGCGATTCACCTCGACAACGCCGCGCGCCGGCGCCTTGCATTGACCTCCTCCGGCCCGCAGCCTCGCACGGCCCTCCGGCCGATCTCCCGCTCCGCAGCCAATGTTTCGTCGCGGCGCGCCCGGCCGACGCCCCGCTTTCACGTCGCTACATTCTCTCCTTGATGCCCACGCTGATCAGCCACCAGTTCACCGGATAGGCGGTTGCCAGGCCGAACAGCATGGCGATCTGCATCATGAACCAGAACTCGACACTGGCGACACGAAGCTCGACACCGAGGAGGACGGCGAAAATCCAGAAATGGGCGATCGCCATGAAACCGTACATTCCGACCTGCCAAGCGGTCAGCGAAAGCGTGTCCGCCTTCACCGCCTGAAGAAGGCCCTGGCCCACGGACAGGTTTCGCATCGGCTTGATCGTAAGATACTGGAAGGCAACGCCGATGGCGAAGGCGACGATGTAGTCGAAGATCCAGACCGCGAAGATCTTGTCCGGAAAGATGGATTTCCACCCCAGGTAGGTGGCGATGGTCGGAGCGACGACAGCGGTCCATTCGGCGATGATGTCGCCGAGCGTGCAGCCGCTGCCGCAGTGCAGCGAGCCCTTGGCGACCATCACTGCAAATGGCGTTTGCGTCTTGTTCGGAGGGGGCACGCCCTTCCTCATCGCCGGGGCCACCACCGAGTCCGCGGCGAGCTTGCCATAGGAAAAATAGGCCCACAGAACGAGGACCGAGCCGAACAAGGCGACCACTGGCCACACCACGTTCATGATACCCATGTGCTGCGGGTCCCTCATCTCGTCCAGCGCGATGACAAGGGCGCTGACGCCGCCCGCGCTCAACGAGACCATCGCCAGGATATGGAGCCAGTGAGGTATCAAATGCCGGGATCTCCCATGTCGATATGCGACTCAACGGCTCCATAAACGGATGAGCGGCGGAGTTGTTCCTGAAAGAGGACAAACCGGCGCTGCTCCGACGTCAGGAAAAGGGGCCTGCAAATCGACGACCGGGCCGTCCTGGCGCAAGCGAAGATGCTCCGTTGCTCGGCCCCTCATGTCGTTGCCGCGGCTGCCGGCGTCGGACAATGCATGGCTGCGGGACGGCGTGCCCTCGGTGTGGGTGGCGCGCACCGCCATCGCCCGGCGCCGCTCCGCGCCGGCCGCCGCGGGCCCGCGCGTCGTCTGCGGCGCTTCCTTTTCGGCGCTTCATTTTCGGCCTTTCATTTTCGGCCATGCATTGCCGCTCCTGAAGCCGCGGCCAAATCATCGCGGCAGGGAAACCGCTGCAACCGGCCTGCCAGAACCCGTCGGCGTGGGAGAGGGGCTCGCGGACCACCGGCGTTGACCCGATCAGGGGCTCGCCTAGCTCTTAGGCCATCCGGGTTCGTCAAAATGGAGGATGAGGCTATGCGAAAGCTTCTCCTGGGCGCGGCGGCCATCGGCGTTCTTTCCCTGACCACGGTCTTGCCCGCAGAAGCGGCCAGCGTGGCCACCGCCCACAGTCACAAGTACGGCACCTATCTCACCAACGGCAACGGCCAGCCTCTCTATCTCTTTACCGCCGACACGCAGGGAACCGGCGGTAAAAACGCCGGGATCGACTGTAACGCCAGCTGCTTGAATTTCTGGCCCCTGTTCACGACGCAGGGCAAGCCGCAGGCAGGCAGCGCGGCTGTGCAAGCCGGCATGCTGGGCAGCATGAAGTACCACGGCAAGACCGTGGTGACCTATGATGGCTGGCCGCTTCACTTGTTCGTGCAGGACCAGGGAGCCAAGAAGCCTCAGGGCCAGAAACTCAAGAGCTTCGGCGGCGAGTGGTACCTGGTAAAAACGGATGGCGGGAAGGTCGGGAAACAAGCGAGCAGCAACGGCACCGCGACCAAGACCACGAGCCAGGGCGGATACTACTGAGCTTTGCCCGGACCGGTCCGGGCTGCTCGGCGGCGCCGCGGCGCACGCCGTGCAGCGATCGGCGCGGCGCCACCGCGAAGGCGCTGCGCAGGACGGCAACCGCTTCGTGAAACGGGCGGTTCAGCGCCCATGCGCGTCAAGGATCGCCGTTGCAAGCGTCTCGACTGCCCTCTGGCTGTTTCCGGGTCGTTTCACGCCGAAGCCGCGCCGGCCCGGCATTTCTCCCCGGTTGCTCCCCGGTTGCTCCCCGGTTGCTCCCCGGTTGCTCCCCGGTTGCTCCCCCCGCCGCCCCCCCGCCGCTCCCCCGGCCGCCTCCGTCACGATGACGTTCGTCCATGCGTCAGATCCCGGACCGCCTCGCCTGGGCGACGTTCTTGATCCCCGGCGCGGGCGAAAGTTTTTCTTTGGCACGGAACAGGTCCTTCGCTAGACTCGCGGCGGGGTTGTCCATGCGCATTCCCATGGACGGGGGCGACGATCGAGCTGCGACAGTGAGCTGCGACAGGGTCACGCTTCTGGCGATTGACGCGATTGGGCCGTGCGGCGAGACCAACTCGATCCGCTTCGGGTCCGTGTCAGGCGCGATCAACAGTTCTGGCCTGTGGATGCATCCTTTCCTCATGCAGTCGCTCGCCTCGCGCAAGCGACGCCTGCGCGAGAGCCGGAGTTGTGCACAATGAGCGAGACGGACATCCCTTGCCAGGCCGATGGGTCGCTGGACCCCGAGGATTTCGGCGCCTTCCGGCACGCAGCGCACCAGCTTCTCGATGCCTGCCTGGATCATCTCGAGGCCGCCCGCGACCGGCCTTGGCGCCCCGTCGACGAGGCCGCGCGCGCCGCGCTTGCCCCCGCCCTTCCCGAGACCGGGATCGGCGAGGTGCAGTTGGCCCGGGAGCTGGCAACCTCGGTGCTGCCCTTTGGCACGGGGAACACCCATCCGCGCTTCTTCGGCTGGGTGCACGGCACGGGCTCGGCGGCCGGCTTGCTGGCGGAAATCACCGCCGCGGCGATGAACAGCAACTGCGGCGGACGCGACCACGGTGCAATCTATGTCGAGCGCGCCGTGATCGACTGGGCGCGGCAGATTTTCGGGTTGCCCGAGGGCGCGTCCGGATTGCTCACCACGGGAACCTCCCAGGCGACGGTAATCGCCCTCGCGGCCGCGCGGACCCACGCACTCGGCGCGCAAGTGCGCGCAAACGGGTTGCGCGGCGCGCCCGATCTCGTCGCCTACTGCGTCGAGGGCGCGCATGTCTCCACGCAGAAGGCGCTCGAGCTCATGGGGCACGGGTCACAAGCGCTGCAGCGCATCCCGGTGACAGTGCCGGGCCAGGGCATGGACATTGCCCGGCTGCGCGATCGCATGGCCGCGGATCGCGCTGCGGGCCGGCGGCCGTTTTGCGTGATCGCGACCGCCGGGACGGTCGACACCGGCCATTTCGACGATCTCGCGGCGCTGTCCGACCTTTGCGCCGCCGAGGGCCTCTGGCTCCACGTGGACGGAGCGTTCGGTTGCTGGGCCCGCATCGCGGACCCGCCGTGGCGCGACCTGGTGCGCGGCCTCGAGCGTGCCGACTCGCTGGCCTTCGATTTCCATAAATGGATGTATGTTCAGTATGACTGCGGGGCCGTCCTGTTGCGCGACGCCGCGCAGCATCGAGCCGCGTTCGCGACGCGGCCGCCTTATCTCTCTTCGAAGGAGAGCGGGCTGGGTGGCGGCGATCCCTGGTACTGCGACTATGGCATAGACCTTTCGCGGGGCTTTCGCGCGCTCAAGGTCTGGTCGGCGCTGCGCGCTTACGGAACGCAGCGCCTCGCCGCCAGGATCACCGCCAATTGCCGCCAGGCGGCACGGATGGCGGCGCTGGTCGAGGCGTCCCAGGAGCTCGAACTCGCCGCGCCGGTCATTCTTAACGTGTGCTGTTTCCGCTGCGCGCCGCCCGGCGTCGCCGAGCCGCAGCTCGACACGTTCAACGAGCGCCTCGCGCAGCGGCTGCAGCTGGACGGCACGGTCGTCTTCTCGACCACGCGGCTCGGCGGACGCACCGTTCTCAGGGCCGCGATCACCAACCACCGCACGCGCGACGACGATATCGACCTCGTAATAGAGGCGGTGCGCAAGGCAAGTGTCGCCTTGCGCAAGGAGGTCGAGCCGGCCGGCCCCCGCGGGCCGGGTGCGACTCGCGGGCGGCATGCGGGACCGCCGGTGTAACGGGGCGAGCGGCCCGGGCGCGAGGGTGGCCTGCGGGGATGCCCGCTCTCAAGACGTCAGACCGGCGCAGCCCAAAAGGCTTGCCGTCGTCGCACGCCCCGCGAAGACGGGCCGCACCGCACTGTCACGCCCGACATCCCGGTTCTTGATGAAGATCCGAGACGGCCGGCAGGCGCACCTCGCTGACCCGGATAGCCGCCTCGAACCGCAACCGGGCCCTTCTCGCGGGATCGAATGCCCGCCGCGAGACACCCTGTCCTGACTTGATTCCCGCGAGCGATCCGTGACACGCGGGCGGGCCCCGATGCGGGGCCCGCCCGGCAACGCTTGGATCAGACAGCGTCCCTGGACTTCAGAGCGTATGCTCGATTTCGACCAGGATCTTGGCCGTCTGTTCGGCGGGAAGCGCCGAGCGCTTGGACAGCTCGATCACAACCAGACTCCAGATGGCGGTCACGGCAGCGGCGGTCCAGAAGCCGAGCAACCCGTCGCCCCCGAGGTCATGACCGCTCAGTGCCGATATGATCCACATGCCGCCGAACCAGGCGCCCAGCCACCAGATGTTGTTCCAGCCGAAGTTCGCGTTCTCTTCGTGCGCAATCACGTAGTAGTAGAACAGATAGAGCCCGAAGATGATCAGAACGATGGCGAACAACCAGCTCACTGTGACGAAGCCGCTCCACAGGATGATCAGGTCGCAGCAGATGAACGCGATCGGAGCGATTGCCGTCGCGGCGACCAGCCGGAAGGGCCGCTTCAGGCCCGGGTGATCGCGGCGCAGGATCAACAGCACGATCGGCCCAAGCCCGTAGGTCAGCGCGGTGATGTCGCTGATATAGTCGACCATCTTCTGCCAGGCCGGGAAGGGCAGCAGGAAGACCACGCCGATGACCCACATGAGCACCACCGACACCCACGGCACCTGCCCGCTGTTGAGCTTGGTCAGGAACTCCGGCCCGGCCTTCATCTCGCCATTGGCGAACAGGATGCGCGAGCCGCCGGTGACGTAGATCAGGCCGGTGCCGGCGGGCGAGATCGCCGCGTCGATATAGAGCAGGGTTGCCAGCCACGAGAAGCCCAATGTCGCGGCCAGGCCGGCGAAGGGTCCCTTGAGGCCTGGGAAATTGATATGCCCCCAGCCGTTCGAGACGTCCTGCGGCTTGATCGATTCGAGGAAGCCGAGCTGCAACAGGATGTAGATGATCGCCGACAGCACCACGGCGCCGATCACGGCCAGCGGAATGTTGCGGCCCGGATTCGAGCTCTCTCCGCCGAGATCGATCGCGGTCCTGAAGCCCAGGAAGCTGAACACGATGCCCGCGGCCGGCAAGGCGATGAAGACGCCGTTGGGATCGTAGCTGTTCGGAGCCGCCGAGAAGACGCTGGCGCCATTGGTCCACAGCGGCCCGACCTGACTGGCGCCGGCGAAGATCAGGACGATCGCCGTGAGGGCCGGCACCGCGATCTTCCACCAGGTGACGGTGTTGTTGACCGCCAGCAGCCACCGGATGGCCAGCAGGTTCAGCAGCGCCAGAATACCGACGAGAGCCGCGCAGGCGATGAAACCTGTCGCCGTCAGCACACCGTTGCTGCCAACCAGACCCGGATAGAGGTTGTTGGCATAGGTCACGATGCTCTCGGCTTCGACGGAGGGCACCGCGACATAGGACAGGAACAGCATCCAGCCCCACACGCGCCCCAGGCCTTCGCCGTGGCTGGCATGGCTCATGTGCACCAGCGCACCGGACCGCGGAAAGAGGGCGGCAAGCTCGGCAAAGCAAAGTGCGATCAGCATGATGATGACCGCGCCGATGACCCAGCTCCACAAGCTGAGGGGTCCCGCGATCTTCGAAGCGTGAAGCGCGCCGAACAGCCAGCCGGAGCCGATCATGCTGGTCGTACTGGCGAAAAGTAGGCCGATGATGCCAGCGTCTCGGCGCAGGCCCTTTGCTGTCATTGCGGAAGATGAAGTCGACATTGTGGACAACCTTTCCCCTGGTTTCTGTTCATTGTTGCCGCGTCTCTGTCCCTCGCAAGGTAAATATCTAGTCCAGGATTCGCCATTTGGATAGCATCAAGCGACTGAACCGCCTTTCAAGGCGCGGATCAAGCCGTCCTGCTGACCGTGGTCGGCCGCATGGTCGCGGTGCGCGACGGCGAGGAGGAGACCGAGCGGGCCGCTTTTCAAAGCGCCGACATCGCCCGCCGGCGCATCCGGGGCGGCGTGCTTCACGAAGGCGATGTCCCCGATCACAGCGCATCCCGATCAATCTGCATCGTAGCCTGCGGCGGCGAGGCAGCCGGCGCGTTCGTGCGGCGCCAAGACGTCGATGAGGCGGGCGATGGCGGTCGGGAGGCCGGCGACGGTGCGCTCGCCGGCCCTGCGCAGCAGCGCCTCGCGCCCCGCGGGACTGCTTCAACCGGTCGGACAAGGACCCAAACCGGTGCAGACCGAGCGTCCGATCGCGGACAATCGCGGCAGCGGGATTGCGCGCCATGGACGCGTCTGCGCTTTCCGGCTCCGCAGGCGATGGCTTGCCCGCCGCATTGGAGACAGCCCGCAGCCTGCGTCGGCGCCGGCTTGTGGCGCCGGGCGGCCATCCGCCGATCCGGCTTGACCTCCGCTTGGGGCTCGGGGCGGTCGGTCGCCGCGAACCTCGTCAATGTCGGAGCAATCGGCCATAAGCCGGGCTGCAGCACCTGTGCCGGCCGGGTCGGGAGTGCAGCGCAAGGCAGTCTTCGGCCTCGGCGTTGGCTATGGGCGGCACATGCCGATAAGCTGCCAGAGTCGAACCGGCTGATCAGGCGGGGCATGAAGCGATATCCTGCTCCTCATCATGACACTGGCCTGGACTTGCATGCGTGGCTGGCGCAGCTTTCGGCGGATTTGATCGTCGCTGCCCCGCTGATCGTGCTGACCGTGCTGGCCCTGCTGGTGCTGTTCGTTCTGTGGCGAATAGCGCGAGCCGCCCGCAGAAAGCGGCGGGCATTGCATGCGCCACCGCCGTCGCTGCCCTGTCGCTGGACGAAGGACCGGTGGCCCGGCCGGTCGTCGGACCTGACACGCTGGATTTGCGGCAAGTGCGGAGCGGAAGGATTCTCCGCCGACGATGATCCCCCGAAGGAGTGCAGGCGCCATGTCAGGGAGCATCTGTTCTAGCACGGGCATTGCCCCCGCCCGGTGTCCGGTCCCCCCGTTCGCTGCGCGCGGATCGGGCGGCAGACTAGCGCGGGCGGCAGGCAAGGGCTGGTCTGGCCCCCGCCCGGCCCCGTGCATGACTTCGCTCGCATGGATCACGCAGTGGAGCCTGCCCGAACGCGGTGTCGAGATGGACCGGGCCGTCCTTGAAGGCGGCCGACAGGCATCGGCACCCGATCTCGCTGCCGATCGTCTCGCCGCAGCGATAGCCCGCGCTTCCGCCAAGGTCCCGTTGCCGCCTGGGCGGCGCCCGCACAGGCCTCCCGCGTCAGCTGCTGACGAACTCCCCGATTAGCGCGTCGACCACGGCGCGCAGCGCCTCGGGCGGCTCGGCGCCCCCGGCCACGGCCGCCTCGTAGACCGCGCGCTGGCGATCCGCCGAGGTACCCTCGCGCGCGATCTGGCGCGCGTGCAGCACCTCGGCGCGGCAGCCCAGCGTCTCGGCGTCGGGCAGCACGAACTCGATCCACTCCTCCACCAGGTCGGCGAAGCCGGCGAGCTGGCGCCGCCCGTGGTCCACCAGCTTGCCCCGGACCCCGTAGCGCTGCGCCCGCCAGCGGTTCTCGCGGATCAGCGTCGCGGGGTAGATGCGCCAGCGCTGGTTGCGCGAGCGCAGCCGGAACAGGAACGCAATCAGCGCCTGGAACATCGCCGCGACCGTGGCCGCATCCTTGAGCCGCGAGCACACGTCGGTGACGCGCTGCTCGATGGTGGGGAACTTGGCCGAGGGCCGCACGTCCCACCAGATCTTGCTGCCGTCCTCGATGCAGCCGGCGCTGACCAGCTGGTCCACCAGCCGGCGGTACTCGCCATACGAGCCCAGCATGTCGGGCAGCCCGGTGCGCGGCAGCGCGTCGAACACGGTCAGCCGATAGCTCGCGAGCCCGGTGTCCTCGCCGCCCCAGAACGGCGACGAGCACGACAGCGCCAGCAGGTGCGGCAGGAAATAGGCGGCCTGGCTCATCAGGTCGATGCGCAGGTCCTCGTCCTCGATGCCCACATGCACGTGGCAGCCGCAGATCAGAAGCCGCCGCACCGCGCCGGCCAGATCCGTGCGCAGCTCCTCGTAGCGCTGCTTGCGGGTATGCGTCTGCGTGCGCCACTCGGCGAAGGGATGGGTTGAGGCGGCGATCGGCGCATAGCCGAAATCGGCCGCCGCCCCGGCCACGGCGCGCCTGAGCTCGCCAAGCTCGGCGGCGGCCTCGGGCACCGATCCGTGCGGCCGCGTGCCCACCTCGATCTGGCATTGCAGGTATTCCGGCGTGACCCGCTCGCCCACCAGCGCGGCGCAGTGCTCGAGGAAGGCCGGCTCGGGCTCGCGCACCAGGTCGCGGCTGGTGCGGTCGACGATCAGGTACTCCTCCTCGATGCCGACGGTGAAGCTCGGTCGGTCGGGCATGGCGCACTCCGTCGCTGCTCGGGGCGCATTTTCCCGCCCCCGCGCCGGCGCGGTCAATCGCTCATCGCGGCCCGGTTGACTTATCTGCGCGTGCGGTGTCTCACGGGCGACAGCCAGGCAGGGAGGCGCGCATGAGCAGGACGGGTGGGCAGCTTGTGATCGACTGCCTCGAGGCGCAGGGCGTGACCACCGCCTTCGGCGTGCCGGGCGAGAGCTACCTCGCCGTGCTCGACGCGCTGCACGACAGCCCGATCCGCTTCGTGCTGTGCCGCCAGGAGGGCGGCGCCGCCTTCATGGCCGAGGCCTGGGGCAAGCTTTCCGGCCGGCCCGGCGTCGCCTTCGTCACCCGCGGCCCCGGTGCGACCAACGCCTCGATCGGCGTGCATACGGCGAAGCAGAACGCCTCGCCGATGGTCCTCTTCGTCGGCCAGGTGGCGCGGAGCATGCGCGACCGCGAGGCGTTCCAGGAGCTCGACTACCGCGCCGTGTTCGGCACCATGGCGAAATGGGCGGTCGAGATCGACGAGGCCGCGCGCGTGCCCGAGCTCATCAGCCGCGCCTTCCACGTCGCCGTGTCCGGCCGCCCCGGCCCCGTGGTGGTGGCGCTGCCCGAGGACATGCTGACCGAGCCAGCGCAAGCCCGCCCCGGCCCGCGCGCCGCGCCGCCCGAGCCCGGCGTCGACGCCGGCGCGCTGGCCCGGACCGCGTCCCTGCTCGCCGCCGCCGAGCGCCCCGTGGTCGTGGTCGGCGGCGGCGGCTGGCGCGACGAGGGCCGCGCCGCGCTCGGCGCCTTCGCCGAGCGCTGGGACCTGCCCGTGGTCGCCTCCTTCCGCTGCCAGGACCTGATCGACAACCGCTCGCCGTCCTACGTCGGCGACGCCGGCACCGGCATGCTGCCCGCGACCAAGGCGCTGATCCGCGAGGCCGACCTGGTGCTGGCGCTGGGCTTGGGCTTCAGCGAGATCGAGACCGACAGCTACACGCTGTTCGACATCCCCAAACCCGCCCAGCGGCTGGTCCACGTGCACCCGGACCCGTCCGAGATCGGCAAGATCGTCGTGCCCGAGCTCGCCCTCAACGCCGGGGTCAACGCCTTCGCCCGCGCCGCCGCGGGGCTCGAGCCCAACAACCGGCCCTGGGGCGCCTGGCGCGCCCGGGCCCGCGCCGCCTTCGAGGCCTCGCTCGACTGCCCGCCGCAGCCGGGCGCGGTGGACATGGGCGTGATCGCAGCGCATCTGCGCGCGGCGCTACCGCATGATGCCATCGTCACCAACGGCGCCGGGAACTTCACCGTGTGGCCGAACAAGTTCCTGCTCTACGGGCGGGGCGAGGGCGGCTATGGCCGGCTGGTGGCGCCGCAATCGGGCGCCATGGGCTACGGCCTGCCCGCGGGCATCGCCGCGCGGCTGTGGGCGCCCGGGCGCACGGTGGTCACCTTCGTCGGCGACGGCGAGATCCAGATGACGTTGCCCGAGCTCGGCACCGCCATGCAGGCAGGCGCCCTGCCCATCGTGCTGATCCTCAACAACGGCGCCTACGGCACCATCCGTATGCACCAGGAGCGCGAATATCCCGGCCGGGTCAGCGGCACCGAGCTCATCAACCCCGACTTCGTCGCGCTCGCCCGCGCCTACGGCTTCCACGCCGAGCGCGTGGCTCAGACCGCCGCCTTCGAGGCCGCCTTCGCGCGCGCCCGCGAGGCAGGCGGCGGCGTCATCGAGCTGATGATCGACCCCGAGGCGATCACCCCGCGCCAGACGCTGAGCCAGATCCGCGCCGCGGCCCAGGCCCGCGCCGCGGGCTAGGGGCATGATCGCGACGCTTCGAACCGTCGCGCGCGGCTCAGGCCGATAGTTCGCGTCCGACCGCTATGCGGACAAAGCGGTCCTGACCCGATCCGGACCCTCGGGGTCGAGGCTCAATGTCGGCGTTTGACGCAATCAGTCACGATCGCGCTGCACCGATCTGCCAGTCCGGCAAAAGACCGAAGATCGCTCACCGTACCCCCGGACCGGCTCCGGTTCGCAACATTTCGTGCCGTCATGACGGGAAGCATCGATTTCGATTCCAAACTTTCGCTGCCGCGACAAAACACGCGTCGCAAATGGCAGTTCGGAGTAGTAGCCTACGGCCGTGTGCGTATCCAGTGATCGTGTGCGTATCCAGTGATCGTGTCTGGAACCAACAACTGGAGACCATCATGAAATACTTGGCCATAGCACTTGCGACCGTCGCCATCGGCCTGACCGGGCCCGCCTTCGCAGGCCCTGCAAAGGACGCGAGCACAACCGCCAAGGCGCCAAAGCTGATGACCGACGCACAGTTGGCTTCGGTCGTAGCGGGTGGTACTTTCTCCAACCCTGAATTCTCAGGCTCCTACGATATCCAGTCGGGTCCCACCGGCCCTGGTCAACCGACTGCTTGCGTTACCATTGACTCCGGGCCTACCAGCAGCGGCGGAGCGATCGATCTTAGTGGTACTTATGGTAACGGTTCTTGCTGAGTTGTTTCGCCCCAAAACCTTCCACGGGCGGCTTCGGCCGCCCGCTTCCTATTTGGGTCTAATCTTTGTGCCAAAGCGCGGGCTGACGGCATCTTCTATGCAAGGAAACTAGCAAGACTACAGCCCTGTGGTCTCCGGGCCCACGCTGTCACGGGGAATTCGAGTTCCTGCTTCGTCGTGTCGGTCCGCGCAGCGCGATTGGTGGCCATCGCCGACGACGGCTCGACCCTGGTGGACGTTATCGTCGAGCACCTGCAGGACCCCGGGGGCGCGAACCGCGCCAGCCGGACGGGCCGCCCGCGAGGCGGGCGGCGGCGTGATCGAGCTGATGATCGACACCGAGGCGATCACGCCCGCCAGACGCTGAGCCAGATCCGCGCCGCGGCCCAGGCCCGCGCCGCGGGCGAGCGGCATGATCGTGACGCTTCGAGCCGTTATGTGCGGGTCAGGCCGATAATTTGCATCCGACTGCTTTGCGGGACGAAGCGGTCATCGGGGCAAGCGGGTCGGATCCGCCTCGAGAACGTGATTTTGACCCGCACCCCGTCGCCGGCTAGGTGGTGCGGGGTGTGGACGACGACGTCTGCATCGACCGGAACCGCCCAAGGAGATCGCGCATGGGC
>NZ_JBZSYN010000126.1:0-22551 GCF_058622915.1 Thermohalobaculum sp.
CTCCACGTCGTTCGGCAGGGCGGCAAGGTCGATCGACATGGTCGGATCATACCATGCCACAACCTCATGCCGCGGGACGAACACCAGCCCGAGTCAATCCGCCGCAGGCGCGATCAGCCCGCGGCCGCCGGTTGCCAGCGCCGCTCTGGCACGCGCCAGTCGATCCCCTCGAGCAGCATCGAGAGCTGCGCCGAACTGAGCGCGATCACGTCCCCCGCGACTTCCGCCGAAGGCCAGGGAAAGCTCCCCGCATCCAGTCTCTTCGTGAACAGGCAGAGCCCGGTCCCGTCCCACCAGACGATCTTGATCAGGTTCGCCTTGCGCCCTCGGAAGGCAAAGAGATGGCCCGAGAACGGGTCGGCCTTCAGTACGCCCTGCACCAGCATCGCCAGACCGTCCATCCCCTTGCGCATGTCAGTGAAGCCGAGCGCGAGATGCACCTTCATTCCCGCTGGCGCCAGCATCATTGGCCTGCTCCTTCGAGCAAGCTCACGAGCCGTCGGATCGTCTTGGGATTGATCTCGCGGTCGAAGCGCACCCGCCGACCACCCTTCAGGTCGATCTCGATCCCCGGTGTCGATCTTTCGACAACCACCGGAGCCAGAGATGACGGCACCGGCAATGCCGGCCCCGCGGCCGGGCCTTCGCTCAGCTTCACCTCGGCGAAAACAGGTTCCGGATGTGGATCAGGCGCATGATCATTTTTCCACGGGAACAGAAGCCGACGGCCGATTCCATACTTCCTGGCAATGCCCGAAACGGTTGCCCCCGGTCGACTCGCCTCTTCAACAATCCGCCTCTTGTCCGATGTCCCGAAGTTGCGCCGCCGGCAGGCATCGCCAGATCGTCCCGAGGGAATGTAGGGGGTTTCCGGGCCGTTGCGCATATGCTTAAGCATATGACTAAGCCCTCCGCCGTGCCGGTAGAGCAGCTTTCCCGCTTTCGGCGGAACCTCGCCCCGCAGCTTCGCGCGCCAGTTCCCGAAGCGTTTCAGCGGCAGGCCGTGCGCCTCACAATACTCCCGCTGGTTCAAAGTGCTGTCGCTCCAGCCCTGGATGTGCGCCCGCCAGAACGCCTCCAGCTCATTGTGCTTTTCCGCACTCAGCCTTGCCATCGGCACCTCCTCCGTCACAGACCTTGCCGTGAGAAGAAGATCGGAGACGCCGCATCCGGCTCAAGTGTGCATTCCCTGAACGCTTACAAGCGTTCCCTGTTCCACGAATTTGGGTCCCTGTTCGTCGAAATTTTTTCCCTGTTCCTATGGTTAGGGAATTCCGTTGGTAAGTATATATAAAGGCGAAGAATTCCAACGTCGGAATGGATACCGGACCACCGATTCAGGCGTTTTTGCCTGTAAATTCCCAGTTATCAGGGAAATCCACGTTACCGAGCAGAGTTCGCTTCTGACTGTGAGCACCACCATAATTTTGGGCTGCCCCCAAAAACCGGATCCACCTATGGCAGGTCTTCGGCCGCCCGGGCGGTTGTCGCGTTTGCCTCGGCAATCTGGGCCTGCACCACCGTCACAGCGATCATGTGGTAGACGTCGTCGGCCGAGCAGCCGCGGGAAAGGTCATTGGCAGGTTTCGCGAGGCCCTGCAGGATCGGTCCGATCGCCTTGGCGCCGCCGATACGCTCGGCGATCTTGTAGCCGATATTCGCGGCCTCCAAATTCGGGAAGACCATGACATTTGCGGCGCCGCCAAGCGGGGACCCCGGTGCCTTGGCGACACTGACCGCGGGCAGGAAGGCGGCGTCGAACTGAAGGTCGCCGTCCACCAGAAGGTCGGGACACTGATCACGAGTCAACCGTGCCGCTGTGGTGACCTTATCCACTCGGTCGTGTCTGGCGCTGCCCGCGGTGGAGAAGGAGAGCATCGCAACGCGCGGTTCGTCGCCGACCAGGCTCTTGAAGCTTTTTGCCGACAGGATCGCGATCTGGGAAAGGCCGTGCGCATCCGGCTCGATGATCAGGCCGCAATCGGCGAAAACAAAGCCGCCCTTCTTCGTGTGATGGTGTTCGCAGAGCATCATCAGGAAGAAGCTCGAGACGATCTGGGCATCAGCGGCACGGCCGATGATCTGCAAGGCGGCGCGGACCGTTTCGGACGTGGTTTCCACCGCGCCGCCAACGGTCCCATCCGCATGGCCGAGCCGCACCATCATCGCGGCATAGCCGAGGCGCTCGCGCATCGCATCGAGCGCCTTGCCCTCGTCGATGCCCTTGTGCTTGCGCAGCTCGAGATACTCGGCTGCAAACTGGTTCGTGAGCGGCGATGTCATTGGATCTGCGATCTCGAAATCGGCGCCACTACCGCCGCTTTTGGCGATCATCGCCGTCACCCGCGCCGTGTCACCCACGAGCGTGATGCGGGCCATCCCGTCGCGCACAGCCCGCAATCCACCCCCCACGATCCGCGGATCCTCCCCTTCGGCAAGCACGACGTGGCGCGGGCGGGTGCGGGCACGGGCGAGGATGTCGTCGAGAGGTTTCATCGGGTTGCTCCTGTCGCTCGATGCTTCGCGGGGCCTGGGGTCGTCCCGTCGAATGGTCGACGGGGCGCCTCTCTTCGGCATCGGCGGGGGCGCTAGGCCCCCTGCTGCGGCCGCATGTCCTCGCGGCGAATGCCCGCGACCGCCACCGGCTTCTTCATCGCGTCGCGCCGGAAGGGCTCACCGAGCTCCTGGTTCAACACCACTTCGATGAAGGTGGTGACGCCGTCCTCCAACTGCGCCTTGACCGCCGTGCGCATCGCCTCGGTCAGACTCTCCATGGTGTCGACCTTGACCCCCCTGAGACCGCAGCCCTCAGCGATCTTGGCGTACTCCACGCCGACATTCAGCTCGGTGCCGACGAAGTTGTCGTCGAACCAGAGGGTGGTGTTGCGCTTCTCGGCACCCCACTGGTAGTTGCGGAAGATGACCATCGTGATCGGAGGCCAGTCGTTGCGGCCGCAGGCGGTCATCTCGTTCATCGAGATGCCGAAGGCGCCGTCGCCGGCGAACCCGACGCAGGGCACGTCCGGGCACCCGATCTTGGCACCGAGGATCGCAGGCAGCCCGTAGCCACAGGGGCCGAAGAGCCCGGGCGACAGATATTTGCGGCCTTCATCGAAGTCCGGATAGGCGTTGCCGATGGCGCAGTTGTTGCCGATGTCGGTCGAGATGATCGCTTCCTTCGGCAACGCGGCCGTGATCGCGCGCCAAGCCTGGCGCGGGCTCATCCGGCTCGGATCGCGCTGGCGGGCACGCTCGTTCCAGGTGACACCCTGGTCGTCGTCCTCGTGATCCATTGAGGCAAGCTGCTGCGCCCAGCGCGATTTGGCCTCGGCAATCAAATCGCGGCGGGCCTGACGACCAGCGTCGCCGGCGCCGTCCGCGAGCTGGGCGAGGATCTGCTCCGCGACCTTTTTCGCGTCGCCCTGAATGCTGACCGCAACCTTCTTGGTCAGGCCTATCCGGTCCGCATTGATGTCGACCTGGATGGTCTTCGCCTCTTTCGGCCAGTACTCGGTCTGGTAGGCCGGGAGCGACGAGAACGGATTCAGCCTTGTCCCGAGCGCGAGCACGACGTCGGCCCTGGCAATCATCTCCATTGCCGCCTTCGAGCCGTTATAGCCGAGCGGCCCACAGGCCAGCGGATGCGCGCCGGGGAAGGCGTCGTTGTGCTGGTAGTTGCAGCAGACCGGCGCGTCGAGCCGCTCAGCCAACGCCACGGAGGCCGGGATTGCACCGCCGAGGACCACACCGGCGCCGTTCAGGATCACCGGGTGCTTGGCCGCACTTAGAAGCTTCGCCGCCTCGGCGATTGCCGCTTCACCGCCGCGAGGCGCCTCGATCCGGATTACCTGCGGCAGCTCGATATCGATCACTTGGGTCCAGAAGTCGCGGGGAATGTTGATCTGCGCCGGAGCCGAGCCGCGGCGCGCCTTCTCGATCACCCGATTGAGCACCTCAGCGACCCGAGAGGGATCGCGCACCTCCTCCTGGTAGCAGACGCAGTCGGCGAAGAGCCGCATTTGCTCCATTTCCTGGAAGCCGCCCTGGCCGATGGTCTTGTTCGCGGCTTGCGGAGTTACCAGCAGCATCGGCGTGTGGTTCCAGTAGGCGGTTTTGATTGGGGTCACGAAGTTGGTGATGCCCGGCCCGTTCTGGGCAATCGCCATGCACATCTTCCCGCTCGCACGCGTATAGCCGTCGGCGATCATCCCGCCGCTCGTCTCATGCGCGCAGTCCCAGAAGGTGATCCCGGCGGCCGGGAAAAGGTCCGAAATGGGCATCATGGCCGAGCCGATGATGCCGAAGGCATGCTCGATGCCGTGCATTTGCAGGACCTTGATAAAGGCCTCCTCGGTGGTCATTCTCATGGTCTATTCCTCTCTTTGGCATGGATCGTGGTGAACTTCTCGGTGGAGACGGCAGTCACCGGCGACGGTCCTGCAGGATCATGTCGCTGGCTTTCTCGCCGATCATGATGGTGGGCGCGTTCGTGTTGCCGCTGACAATGGACGGCATGATCGATGCGTCGGCGACACGCAGTCCCGTCGTTCCGTGCACGCACAGGCGGTCGTCGACAACAGCCAGTTCATCCGAGCCCATCCGGCACGTGCTGGTCGGATGGTAAATTGTCTGGGCGATGTTGCGCGCTGCATCGAGCAGATCGTCGTCGCTCGCCGGGTCACCGTCAGGCACGTGCTCGTGAACGATGAATCGGCTTAGCGTTTCGGTTTTCGTCATCGCCCGGGCGAACTTCATGGCCCGAACCGCACACATCTGGTCGGTGACCGCAGACAGATAGTTCGGCACAATCTTTGGGTAGTCGGTCGCCCGGGGTGTGCGGATGTGGATGTGCCCCCGGCTCTCGGGCCGGAGCTGGCAGACCGACGACGTTATCCCGGGGAACGGATGCATTTGGATCCCCGGCTTGTCAGCGCTCAGCGGCTGAAAGTGGAACTGGATATCCGGCGTCTCCAGACCCTCCGCGGATCTGGCAAAAACGCACACCTGACTGGCGCCGAGGCTCATCGGGCCCGTGCGGAAAAACACGTACTGCAAGCCGATACCCATGCGGCGGACAAAGCTGTTGATTGCGTTGTTCAGGGTGGGAACGTTGACCTCGTAGACGAGGCGGATTTGCAGATGGTCCTGCAAGCATTCCCCGACGCCCGGAAGCTCGTGCCGAAGATCGACCCCAGCTGTCTTGAGCACTTCGCCCCGGCCGATGCCCGAGAGCTCGAGGAGCTGGGGCGACCCGATGGCGCCGGCGGATAGAATTACCTCGCCACCTGGCCGCAGCTTCACCATCGCCGGCGCTCCCTTCCGGGAATAGCGCACGCCGGTGACCCGCATCGCATCGTCCTCGGCGAAGAGCAGCCCCTCTGCTTGAGCGTGGGTAATGATCTGGAGATTCTCGCGGCCCTTGGCGGGTTTCAGGAAGGCCTTGGCGCTCGAGCAGCGCAGCCCGTTCCGCGCGGTTTGCTGGAAATAGCCGACCCCTTCCTGTTCGGCACCGTTGCAGTCGTTCGAACGTGGCACGCCCATTTCGACGGCGGCGTGAATGAAGGCCTCCGAGATCTTGCTTTTGGCGCGGATTCTCGAGACCGCGAGCCCACCGCTTGCACCGTGATATTCGCTTTCGCCATCTTCATGGCGCTCGGACCGTTTAAACAGCGGCAAGACGTCGTCGTAACTCCACCCCTTGTTGCCGAGTTGAGCCCAGTGGTCATAATCCTGCGGCTGGCCGCGCACGTAGAGAAGGCCGTTGATCGAACTGGAGCCCCCTAACGTTTTTCCGCGCGGCCAATCGATGGACCGCCCGTTCAACCCGGGATCAGGTTCGGTCTTGAAGCACCAGTCCGTGCTAGGATTGTGCAGTGTCTTGAAGTAACCGACGGGCACATGAATCCACGGATTCCAGTCGCGCCCGCCTGCCTCGAGCAGAACTACGCGCGACTGGCCGTCGGCGCTCAGGCGATTCGCCAGCACGCAGCCGGCCGATCCGGCACCGACAATCACAAAATCTGCTTCTAAATCAGACATATTCCGTCTCCTTGCGCACCTCCCCGCATCCGCCCCGCTCGAAATTTTTAGTGCGGAGCGATTCAGGGCTTGCATTTCGTTATAAATTAGCCAAAATGGAACTGCAAGTCCCAAAAACCGGAAAACGGAGGAGAAGGTCCGATGAGAGTTTCCAACAAGCTGAGCGGTGTCTCGCGCCGAGACCTGTTCCGGCTCGCCGGGCGATATGGGTTGACGTCCACGATGCTGGCGGCTGCGAGCTTCGGCGGTGCAATGTCGTTTGCAGACCTCGCACGTGCGGCGGAGTCGACCTATAAGAAGCGCTTCACCAAGAAGGCCAAGTTCCACTTGAAGTTCGGCGCGTCCGGCTTCAACCAGCGCACCCTACTGATCGAGCGCGCCGGCTGCCTGCAGTTCGCCCGCGATGTCGAGGCGCGCACCGACGGCGAGATCCGCATCGAGTTCATCGGCGACAACCAGATCTGCGGTCAGCTGTCCTGCGTGAAGAAGACCCAGCAGGGCATCATCGACATGTATGCTGCCTCGACCCAGAACTCGGCCGGCGGCGCGCCCTACCTGAACGTGTTGGACTACGCCTACATGTTCCCCGGCCGGGCCTCGCAGTATTATTTCCTCTACCACCCCGACAGCGTGAAGATCCTCCGCGACCCGGTAGAGAAGCGCCACGGCCTGAAGTTCCTGTTCAGCCATTGCGAGCTGCGCGGCCTCCAGATGGGCCTCGGCTGGAAGGGCAAGCCTCCTGTCACCAAGCTGGAGCAACTGTTCGGCACCAAAAACCGCGTCACCGGCACCCAGCTGGGCCGCATCGCCATGGAGCTCCTTAAGCTGAACCCGGTGCCGATCGCCTGGGAGGAGACCCTGGACGGCCTGAAACAGGGCCTGATCGACGGCGCCGAGACCTGGGCCTCAGCGGTCGCCTATGCCAACATGGCGCCGGTGGTCTCGCAGTCGGTCGATCTGCGGTTCTTCTGCGGCACCGAGCACACCTCGATGAGCGCCAGCGTCTTCGACAGGCTGGGCGGCGCGCTGCAGGACGCTGTAATGGAATCGGCCTACCTGGCACAGGTCCAGGTGCAGGCAGCCAACGAGGCCGCGCTGGTCAAGACCGTCGGCTTCTCTGACCCGCAGCTGCCGGACACCATCTTCGTCAAGAACAACGTGCACTGCGCCTTCCTGCCGGATTCGGAGATCAGCAAGGCCGAGCATATGTGCTCGCCCGAGTTCAACCCGAAGCCCTGGGCCGAGTGGCGCGACCGTCTGAACAAGTGGGCCGGCGGCATCGACACCTACACCGAGATCCATAAGATTGCCCGCGAGGTTCCCGCCACCATGCGGCCCGAGAACGTCGAGCCGCGTCGCTGGTGGAGATCCGCCTGACCCGGCGTGACGGGCGCCCGCCCCGGCGGGCGCTGGCCGCGGCCGGTACCACGGCAGACAAGGCTTTCCGGCGCCTCGGCCGCTCGCGCGGCGCCGGCATCCCGGATTAGGCAGAGGGGTCCGAGCATGACCTTCTTCGACACGCTTTCCGCGCTCTTCCAAGCCCTGATGGCTCAGGATGCCTTCAGCATCAGCGACGCGCTGGGCAACAACTGGGCCTACCTGATAATCGCCATCGCTATGGTGCCCGGCATCCTGTTGCTGCTGGGCCTGTTTCGGCTGCTCCCGTGGATCGACCAGAACGCCGAGAAATACGTCATGGTCATCAGCTATCTGACCATCGGCACAATCATCTTCGTCGAGGTGATTCGCCGCTTCGCCCTGAAGGTGCAGGAGCCCTGGTCGACGACGCTCCCGCCATACCTCTTCCTAGTGATGACCTGGGTCGGCTGCGCCTACAATGTCAAGTTCCGCTCGCATCTGACGTTCGACGAGTTCCGCTCGGCGATGCCGCAGGCAGGGCAGCTGGCCTGCTTGTTCCTCGACGCCGTGCTGTGGCTGGGCTTCGGGCTGATCGTCATCGTCACCACCCTTCGCCAGACCCTGAACGCGGCGGCGAATTTCCAGATCATGTTGGGCACCGACAACGTGATGCAGTGGTGGTTCTACATCAGCGTGCCAATCGCCTGGCTGATCCTCTGCGCTCGGGTGGTCGAGAACCTGGCCGAGGACCTGCACGATTTCCGCGGCGGCAAGAATCTGATGGCGCGCGAGCGCTCGATGATCCAGGAATGAGGAGGCGGCGATGACCGACGGTTCTCTCGTCACGATTATCTCCCTGGGCGCCGGGGCGCTGTTCGCACTCGGCGTGCCGATCTTCCTGATCATCGGCATCTGGGTGGTGGGCTGCAGCTTCGTGTTGCATCTGACGCTCAACAACATCGGCGTCGCGTTGTCCGACGTGTTCACCGACGGCTTCGCCCTGCTGGCGATGCCGCTGTTCATCCTCACTGGCGACCTGATCAACAAGTCGGGGATCGCACTGAGGCTGTCCTCCTTCGCCTATTCCTGCCTCGGCTGGCTGCGCGGCGGCCTGGCGATGGCGTCGCTGGGCGCCTGCGGGCTGTTCGCCGCGATCTCGGGGTCGAACTCGGCCACCACGGCGACCATCGGCTCGATCATGCACCCGCAAATGGTCGACAACGGCTACGACACGCGTTTCGCCGCGGCCACGGCGGCCGCAGGCGGCACCGTTGGCATCATCATTCCGCCCTCGATCATCTTCATCGTCTACGGCTTCATCATGAACCTGCCGGTTTCCGACCTCTTCGTCGGGGGCATCCTGCCAGGCGCGCTGATGGTCTTCGCCATGCAGGGGGTGTGCTGGTGGGTCTGCCACCGCAACGGCTGGGGCCACCTGATCGCGCTGGACATCCGCCGTGTGCTGAAGACGGCACTCGGCGCCTGGCTCGGCTTCTTCGCCATCGGCCTCGTGCTCTGGGGCATCTACACCGGCAAGTTCTCGCCCACCGAGGCGGCCGGCGTCACCGTCGGCTTCTGCGTCATCGTCGGAGTGATCTCTCTGCCGATCCACCACCTGATCGGCGCCAAGGGCGAGGACGTCTCACCCACCGAGCGCAGCGTCCTCGAGATGCTGGTGGTGCAGGGCTTCAAGGTTACCGAGATCCCCGCCGTGGTGATGCGCTCGGCGCAGATCACCGGCATCCTGGCGCCGCTGATCGCGATCTCGGTGGTGATGCAGCAGATCCTGTCGCTCTTGGGCGCCGAGGCGTTCCTGCAGAACTGGATCACCGGACTTGGCGGCTACTACACCGTGCTGGCCGTCTCGATGCTGATCATCTTGGCCGCCGGCACGATCCTCGAGAGCCTGCCCAACACCATCATCCTGGCCCCGATACTGGCGCCCATCGCCGCCTCGGTGGGGATCAACCCGATCCACTTTGCGGTGATCTTCCTCGTGGGCGACGCCATCGGCTTCATCACCCCGCCCTACGGGCTGAACCTATATGTCGCCAGCGGCGTCACCGGGATCCCCTACTTGCGTCTGTTGCGCTATACTATGCCCTATCTGCTGTCCCTGCTGGCCGTGTGGGTGATCGTAGCGCTGGTGCCGCAGTTCGCAACCATCCTGCTGCCACATCGAGGTGGGTGACCGCAGCGACGATTGATCGACCGACGGAGCGACGATGAAGGACAGAGGAAAGGAAGATGAGCAGATCCCGACCGTCCTTCGGCTTGTGCTCGTCATCGAAGAGTTCACCCGCATCGGACGGCCGGCGACGCCCACCGAAATCAACGAGGCACTCGGCCTTCCGAAGACGACAATCCACCGGCTGTGCGAGACGCTGGAGGAACACGGCTTCCTGATCCGCGACGTCGACGGCCGCCGCTACACGCCCGGCGACCGTCTGCAGGATCTGGCGAAGGGGGTTCTGTCGTCGCAGCGAGTACGCACGGCCCGACTTTCGATCCTGCGGGCGCTCTCGAGCGAGGTCGGCGAAACTTGCAACCTCACCCTGCCCCACGGCGATGCAATGTACTATCTCGAGCGCGTCGAGTCGGAATGGCCGCTCCGCATTACTCTGCCGGTCGGCACGCGGGTGCCGCTCTACTGCACTGCAAGCGGCAAGCTCTATCTGAGCACGCTCACCAAGACCTATCGGGACCGCTACCTTGCCAACGTTCCCCTCGCGCGCCGCGCGCCGAACACGATCACCGATCCGGAGCGGCTGACCGACGAGCTGTCGGCAATTCGCAAGCAGGGCTACTCGGTCGACAACGAGGAGTTCATTGAGGCGATGGTCGCGGTAGCCGTGCCGCTGACCGACCGGCACGGCCGGATGTACGCGACGCTGGCCGTCCACGGCCCGCTGCCGCGCTTCACCCTCGAGCGCGGTCTCGGCTTCCTACCCCGGCTGCGCACGGCGGCCGAGGAGCTGATGCGCCTTTCGCTCAGCCGCGAAGGATCTGGCGTTCAAGTCGTTGCGGACTGAGCGACGCTCCTACCGGTTTACAGAGCTTCGGTTTTTGGGGCGTGGACTCATCCGAACGCCGCAAGAGGTTCAGCGAAGTCTGTCCGTCGTCAGGGCTTTTGGAACGGATGGCGCCCTGAGATAAGGGAGGTCCTGTCGCATCTGGCCCCGCTACATCGAGAAGCCCGGTAGGCTTCCGCGTGACCGGCCCCCATCCACGAAGCCGCCCGTTGTGCAAGACTTTGCGGGGCGTTTGAGGAAGTTGGGCGTGGCCGGAGCTTCCAGATGGCGTAGGCCGCGACCGCCTGGGTGGGCGGGACGACGGCCTGTGGCTGGGTTTGATGGGCCCGCACCGAGCCTGCCGGCGAAAGCAGCAACCTGCTCAGTTAGTCTGCCGCCCGCGCGGAGAACCGTTGTCACGAGGACGACGGAATCGTCCGTCGGCTCTGAAATGGACAAGTCGATCCCGTCGTTGATTGTCACTCCGTCACCGAACTGTCGCATGACCGTCACGATGACGTGATTGGTTCGACCCAGCGACGGAGTGCTGAAGGTATCGGCGGACCGGATCGCAAAGTAGCTGCTTGCAGGGCAGCGCGGCCGGAGCGATGAAGGCGCTCCTGGTCAGCCGGCTCCGAACGCGACGGCCAGCAGTCGGATGACATCGCCCGAGGGGACAGAGTAAAATGCAAACCGCCCATCTTCTTCTGCTCTCGGTGCTGCAAGGCATCAGCGAGCTCTTTCCGGTGAGCAGCCTGGGCCACAGCGTCCTGGTGCCGGCGCTGCTGCACTGGCCGCTGAACCGCGACGCGGCATGGTTCCTTCCGTTCATCGTGGTCCTGCATCTGGGCACGGCGACCGCGCTCTTGCTGTTTTTCTGGCGCGACTGGGTGCGGCTCATCGGGAGCGTTCTGCGGGCGCGCGGCCGGGCGGACAACGATGACGCACGCCTTTTCTGGTTGCTCGTGATCGGGACCATCCCTGCCGGCCTGCTGGGGCTGTTGCTCGAGCATCGGATCCGCGCGCTCTTCGGCGGGTTCACGATCGTGGCGGTCTTCCTCACCCTCAACGGCGTCATGCTGGTCCTGGGGGATCGGCTCAAGCATCGTGCGGCGCGGCACAGCCTGCATCAGCTCGGATGGTCCAAGGCGCTGGCGATCGGCTACGCGCAGGCGCTGGCACTGATCCCCGGCATGTCCCGCTCGGGCGCGACGCTCGTCGCCGGGCTCGCTGCGGGCCTCGGCTACGACGCTGCGGCGCGGCTCTCGTTCCTGCTCGCCACGCCGATCATCGCGGCGGCCGGCGTGCTGGAGGTTCCCAAGCTGATTTCGCTCGGCGGCGGCGCACCACTCGGCGTGATCGCGGGCTGCGGCGTTCTGGCGGGTGTCTTCGCCTGGTTCAGCACCTGGTTCCTGATGCGCTGGTTCAGCGCGCACGAGGTTCGCGCGCTGCGGCCCTTCGGGATCTACTGCATCGTCTTCGGACTGGGCGCGCTGGCCTCTCTCGCCGTGTGAGCCGGCGCCGACCGACGTGCGGACCTGGTCACGACCGGGCCAGAACGCCGCCCTGAATGCAGCCCATGACTAGCGGCTCGCTACGCCGGGAAATCTGTTCAAGCGCGCCCGATACCTCGCCCAAGTCTTGCCGGTCGGCGAGGCTCCCCATCATTTTCCGCTGATCGCGCGGCTCCAATGAGAACTGGCGCCAAGGTGCTCCAGAGGCAGGTGCTTCAGATGCACAAGTCGGTCCGGCTTGGTCTTGGCCAGCGTCTCGCCCCCTCGGTTGACGGAGCGGCCCATGACTGACCGCCGTTCCGGCTATAGGACGTGAGCGTGATAGCCTCGTCGACGAGCCGTTCGACGGTTACCGGCACCGCGAGAGGGGTGCACAAAAGACTATCGACCCACACGGCAGCGTCGCCCCGCCCCATCATGTGCAGGGCCAGCGTGGCGATATGCTCATTGCGGACGCGCCGGGCCGACTGCACATCCCGATAGCAACAGCTTGCTCGAGGGCCGAGGATATCGCCGAACCGGCGGGGGCCGGTGACAGTGGTGCCGCTCAGGCCGATGTGCTGGCTTGCGGCGCGAATTGCGGCGGCCTTCGATAGGCCAGGCATGTGGCTCCCTCCGGATCGTTAAAGCTGACTCCCGGCAGCGGCGGTCCAGCGCGCGGGACGCCGGCCCGACGGCCAGAATGTACCAGCAACGTACGACAGTTCCGCGACCGTGTTCCCCATCCGTGTCGGGTTTGGCCATTGACCTATTGATGGCAACTCACCGGCGAAGAGCCCAGCGAAGCCCCTTCCACCATAGGACCAAAATGTAGGCCGGAGTCTATTCGGGCCGCGGCGAGCCGGGCGATCAATACTTCTCGGGCACATAGAGCTCCGGTGGCAGCACCTTGCGCTCGTAATTGGGGTTGAACACCCTCTCCGGCAGAGTGACCTCCTCGTGGGGCAATTCCTCGTAGGGAATTTGGTTCAACAGGTGATCGATGCAGTTCAGCCGCGCACGCTTCTTGTCGTTGCCCTCGACGATGAACCACGGAGCCTCGGGGATGTTCGTCCGAGCGAACATCTCCTCCTTGGCCTTCGTGTAATCCTCCCACCGGACGCGCGACTGCAGGTCCATCGGGCTCAGCTTCCACTGCTTCAGCGGATCGTGGATGCGCATGAGGAAGCGCATCTGCTGCTCTTCGTCCGTGATCGAGAACCAGTACTTGATGAGCCGGATTCCCGAGCGCAGGAGCATGCGTTCGAACTCGGGCACGTCGCGGAAGAACTGCTCGACCTCGTCGGGACCCGCGAATCCCATGACGCGCTCGACGCCCGCACGATTGTACCAGGACCGGTCGAAAAGGACGATCTCGCCGCCCGCCGGCAGATGCGGCGTGTAGCGCTGGAAGTACCACTGCGTCTTCTCGCGATCGGTCGGCGCCGGCAGCGCGACGACCCGACAGATTCGCGGGTTCAGTCGCTGGGTGATGCGTTTGATCACCCCTCCCTTTCCCGCGCTGTCCCGCCCTTCGAAGAGGACGACGATCTTCGATTTCGTGTGGGCGACCCAGTCCTGTAGCTTGATCAGTTCGGCCTGCAATGCCAGCAACTGGCGAAAATATGTTGGACGATCGATCGTCTCGGGATGGGCCTTGCGATAAATCTTGCGCAGTTCGAGCGAGAGGGCTGGTTCCGAAATCTCAAGCTCGTAGTCCTCATCGAGGGTATCGGCGAGCTCTGCCTCGAGCCAGTCTGGTCCAATGGATTGAATGCGTTGCGAGGCCACTTCATCGCTCCGTGTCGTGCCGGCTCGCAGGCTCTGTCTGTCGAGCCTCGGCTTGAAGGGATTTGACACAATAATGAAAAGAAATTGTGACACCCGCCCTCCTGCATGAGCTCATGCCACCTGCTGCGCCGAACCTGCTACTTCGCCGCATCACGCCAGAATAGCCGCAGGTGGGCAAGCCCGTGCCAGAGGGCGTTCGCCCCTGTCCATGCAAGATCGGCTCGTGCCAGGTGGGCGCCGATCACCCAGCCGGATGCACGCTGCGCACTTGGGTTGCCGGCGCCCGGAGCGGTCGGTCCGGTCAGGAGCGCATGCACCATAGCGGCATCGTTCAGGTTGCCGAACACGTCTTGGAGGGCCTTGAGGCTCTTGAGGAATGGCGCCACCCGCTCCTCGTGGTAGAGCGGGCCGAAAAACTCGACCGCATAGCGCAGCTTCTTCAGCTCCTTGCGCAGCGCGTGGCGCTGGTCGATCGTGAGCTTCGCGATCTTTCGCGCGCGCTTGCGCGTCTTGCGCCAGCGTCGATCGAGTGCCTGATGGGCGGTCTCCGTGATTGGTTGTGCAAGGCGGGCCGTTTGCGTGATGTCTTCGGGCAGCAGCCATCCCCGCGTCTCCACGAAGGCAGCGACGTCCAGCACGAAGGCCTGCGCCCAGCGGCCGACGAGATCGTTGCGCAACATCTCGCGGACCGCGGCGGCATGAGCTTCGAGGGACCCGGCCAGTACCGCGAAGCCGGGCTCGTCGCGGTGACTTTCCGCCTCCGGACGCACGATGTCGATCAGGGCGACGTCAGCATCCCTGAGCTGCCCAACCCGCTGGCCCAACCATCGCGCCTCAGCGGCGAGACGGTCGAGTTCGGGGCAAGCGAGCGCGCCGCGGAACATTGAAAACGCGCTTCGCAGGCGGCGCAGCCCAACGCGGAGCTGGTGCGGCCCCTCCGGATCGCCCGTCGCCCGCACGACATTGATGTTGGTGGCGATCTGGTCGAAGCACTCGCGCAGCACGGCACGCGCTGCCTCCTCGGTGGTCTGGCTTGGCTCGAGCGCAACCGTATTCGCATTGCGAGGAACGAGCGGGGCGTCGATCCGCCCCTCCGCCGCCAGCATATAACCGCGGGCCGCCTTCGAGAGCCGCGAGAAGCTCAAGCCGCCTTCCGGGAAAAGCTGGCGTGCCAGCTCGAACAGCGACCTGGGCTTCCCCTCCAGGAGTTCGATCTCGGCCTCGCTGAAGCTCGCAGTCTTGTCGCCGGCCGTGATTTCGCCGAGATCGACGGCGATCTCGGCTCGGCTGCCGTCCTCGAGCGGCACCTCCCGCGCCGTCCGTCGCATCCGGGTCTCGCACACGGGCTGCAGCGCGTCGCCTTTTACCCGCCGCTTGACCTCGATCCGGGTCTGCGCGTTCGGGATCGCATCGAGATTGACCCGGCCGCCCGGCGCCGCGCACTCGGTCTCACCGGTCTGAGACAGACCGGCGTGGATGCTGGCATTGCTCTTGACGGTCTGTATCCAACGGCGCCCGACGCGGCGCAGCCGGAGCGCGATCCCGGCCTGATGCAGCTTTCTGTCCGCCGTGTCGAAATAGACGCTGCGAAGCGTTCGCGTGCGGCTTAGCTTGGCGTCTGAGTTCAGGTGCTTGAGGCGGGCGTGGAGCGAGTCCGCTACGCTTGGCTCAAGCATGAATTTGAGCTCGATCTCGCTCATACGAGGACTCCGCGCCAACTATGTCACAACGTCTTAATCTCTGTCGGCAGCCGCGACAATCTGGATTCAAGCGTGACCGGGACGGCATATGTCCGCGGCGGGAACGGCCTTTCGAGACATGGCTGGATGCTCCGACCAGCGCACCGCGGCGGAGTCGGATCGCGACAGGTCCTGCCCGTCGATCACACGGCTGGGCAGCCACTAAGAAATCAACGGCGCCACCTCTTCCCAAAGCGCACGGTAGGCCTGCGATGGGGCGCTGCGCGGCGCGAAATGCAGCACCGGACGGCACTCGATCCCCATCCGCTCGACCGCGCTCGAATAGGGGATGGAGGCGCGCAGGCCGATGCCGGCACCCGCGCCCGGCGCGTCTACCAGTTCACGGTGCAGCTTCTTGCGCCGATCCACCATCGAGTAGAAGGAACGCACCGCGAGCCCGCGCGTCTTGCCCTTGCCGAGGAACTCCCGGAGCTGATCCATGGCGCGGAGCGACAGGGTCGTAGGGACCAGTGGAACTAAAAGCAGGTTGCTCGCGCGGAAGATCTGCTCGGAAAGCTCGGAAATGCTGGGTGGGCAGTCGAAGATCACCAGGTCGTATTCCTCGGCCAGCGGGGCGAGCATGTGCCTCAGGTGCGAGCTCTTCTCGCGGGCGAGGCGGACGTCGAATTCACGGTAGGAAAAGTCGGACGGCAGGAGGTCGAGCAGATCATACTCGGTGTTTTGTATCAGCTCCTCGAGATCGCTCTTGCCCTTGGCGATCTTTTTCGCCCCGCCCTTCACCCTCGGCTTCACCCGCAGGTAAAAGCTCGTGGCGGCCTGCGGATCAAGGTCCCAGATGAGCGTGCGGTTGCCCTGCTCGGATGCGAGGTAGCCCAGATTGACGCTTGCGGCCGTTTTGCCGACGCCGCCTTTCATGTTGTAGACGCTCAGGACGCGCATGCCCCGACCCCTCGTTCGCCTTCGTTAGCGCCGATGGCGGCGCGAAGACTAGCAAAGCATTGTCAGGCTGGCGACAGCGCATGTCACCGTCACGCTCGGCATGGCCGCAGCGGGGTCATGTCCTGAATCGGGGGCCCCGGTGCACGGCGCCTTTTGCGTGCTCGTCGGGATTCGCAAAATCTATTTGCAACCGTCACAGGGTTGTCGCTGAGCCGGGAGACAATTCACGCGAAATAGAGCGCAGGCGAGGGGGCTCTGTTGAAGTATCGCACTATTTTCATCTCCGATACCCATCTCGGCACGCGGGGCTGCCAGGCCGAGCTGCTTCTGGACTTCCTGAACCGTCACGACGCCGAAACCCTCTACCTGGTGGGAGACATCGTCGATGCGTGGCGGTTGCCCCGCGGCTGGATCTGGCCGCAGTCGCATAATGACGTGGTCGAGGCCATCCTCGCCAAGGCGCATCGCGGCACGCGCGTGGTGTTCATCCCGGGCAACCACGACGAGGTGATGCGCGCCTATCCGGGCACGCATTTTGGCGGCATCGAGGTCATGACCAGGGCTGAGCACCGCACGGCGGACGGCCGGCGGTTTCTGGTCACTCATGGCGACCAGTTCGATGCCGTCGTCGTCCACGCGAAGTGGCTGGCGCGCCTTGGTGACCGCGCATACGACGCCGCGATCTGGCTCAATGTCTGGCTGGATTGGCTCCGACGCCTGTGGGGCGCGAAATACTGGTCGCTGTCGAACTGGGCCAAGCAGCAGGTCAAGCAGGCGGTCAACTACATCAGCGAATACGAGACCGTCCTGAGCACGGAAGCCCGGCGCGGCGGGTTTCAGGGCGTGATCTGCGGCCATATCCACAGTGCCAACATGCGCCGCATCAACGGGCTCGAATACGTCAACACCGGCGACTGGGTGGAGAGCTGCACCGCCGTCGTGGAGAATTTCGACGGCGTCCTCCAGCTGATCGACTGGGCCGCGGCGCGGCATAGGCCAAGCATCGTTCGAAATGCCCGGCGGGCTGCCGGCGAGCGCGGCAGACCACCCATCGCGCAACCTGTCGAGAAGGAGCCGGCCTCGGCATGACGACCCAGATCGCCACAGTCGGTGCTCAGCTGGGCGCCGCCGTGCACCAGAGCGACGCGCTGAGCGTCACCGGCGTGCTCGAGAGGATCTTCGCGCGCCTCTTCCATGGTCTCGTCTACCCGCAAATCTGGGAGGATCCGGTCGTCGACATGACGGCGCTCGGCATCCGCCGGACGGACGACATCGTGTGCATTGCGTCGGGTGGCTGCAACCTCATGTCCTATCTCACGGCCAGGCCGCGCTCGATCACCGCCGTGGATCTGTCGCCGGCCCATGTCGCGCTGGCGCAGCTCAAACTCGCCGCCGCGCGTCATTTGACCGATTTCGACCGGTTCTATGACTTCTTCGGTCACGCCAACAAGCCGTCGAACGTCTTGGTGTTCGACTACTTCCTGGCGTCGCGGCTCGACCGCAAGACCCGCACCTACTGGGAGGAGCGGACATTCGGTCGGCGCCGGATCGAGATGTTCCGGCGCGGGGTTTATCGCTACGGCCTGCTGGGGCGGTTCCTCGGGTCGCTGCATCTCGTATCGTGGATCGCCGGCGTCGATTTCCATCCCTTCCTCGCGGCAAGCTCGCTGGAGGAGCAGCGCCGGTTCTTCGAGCAGAGGATCGCGCCCCTGTTCGACCTGGCCATCGTCCGGATTGTCGCGCGCCACCGCGCGGCGCTGTTCGGACTCGGCATTCCTCCCGCCCAGTACGACAAGCTCGCCCGCGACGGGGCGGGTGACGTCATCCCCGTCCTGCGCGAGCGTGTCCGCAAGCTGATGTGCGACTTCCCGGTGCGGGAGAACTACTTCGCCTGGCAGGCCTGCACCCGCGCCTACGCGCCCGTCGAGCCCCGCGCGGTCCCGCCCTATCTCGACCGGGCGCAATTCGATGTGCTTCGCGAGACCGCGGGCCGTGTCCGGGTTCTGAACCGCTCGCTGACCGACCAACTTGAGCTGGAACGCGCCGGCTCGAAGGACTGCTTCTCGCTGCTCGACGCCCAGGACTGGATGACCGATCGCCAGCTTGACCAGCTGTGGCAGCAGATCACCCGGACGGCCGCTCCCGGTGCACGAGTCATCTTTCGCACCGGGGGGCGGGCGGACATCCTGCCGGGTCGCGCCGCGCCCTTGTTGCTCGCGCAGTGGCGATACGACCGGGCGGCGTCCGATGCCGGCTTCAGGGCCGACCGCTCGGCGATATACGGCGGGTTCCACGTCTACCGAAAGGCCGATTGATGGCCGCGACGGGGCAGAGCGTCTCGCACGCTCAGCTGATGGATGCGACCTATCGCTACCAGCGACACATCTACGATGTGACGCGGCGCTTCTACCTGCTGGGGCGCAACCATCTGATCGATCGACTGGCGCCGCCCGCTGGCGGCAGCGTGCTCGAGGTCGCCTGCGGCACGGGGCGCAACCTCGCCCGCGTCGCGGCGCTGCACCCCGGCCGTCGCCTCTACGGCGTGGACATCTCGAGGGAGATGCTGAGCACGGCGAGGGTCAGGATGGCAGGAAGAGCCACGTTGGCCGAGGGGGATGCCTGCTCCTTCTCCGGGGCCGACCTGTTCGGCGCTGCGGCCTTCGACCGGATCGTCTTCTCGTACTGCCTCTCGATGATCCCGGAGTGGCGGGGCGCGATCGAGAATGCTGTCCATCAGCTCGGGGCCGGCGGTCAGATTCATGTCGTGGATTTCGGCGATCAGGCCAACCTGCCGCGCTGGTTCGGCCGCGGCCTGCGTGCCTGGCTCGGCAACTTCCATGTCTCCCCGCGCGACAATCTCGCCGAGGTGCTAGAGCATGTCGCAGCCGGCACGGGGACGGTTGTTCGTACCCAGCCACTATTCATGAGCTACGTTCAGTACGCCGTTCTGACCCGGTCGTAACGAATAGCACACGCTTGGTCGTCGCGCCGGATCACCGTGTCGCGGGTGCGCTCGCCTGGCTCTCATCGCGCCCGCGCGGGCGTGCTCCTCTGCCGGGTGTGGCCACGCTGGTGGCCTCATCTGCAGCCCCGAGGGGTCGCCCTTGGGGCGGTCGTGACGGCCGCCTCGGTGATCACGGTCGGCAAGGCTGTACTTGCCCTGGTGGTGGGTGGCGCGTGGCTCGGACGTCGCGGGATCGGGATCTAGGTGGTGGTCCTCGCAGCCGGAGGCCTCGCCGTCTGGCTGAGATGATCGGTTCGGTCGATCAGTCACATTTGCCAGTGTCGCGCATGTTCCCGATTGCGCTGTCGCGCCAACTCGCCCAGCGGATGGACTCCGGACCGTTCCCAAAATCAATGGGCGACGCTGGGCTGATGTCGCCTGCTGAGAGGCCTGCGGCGCGAGCGGCCGGGCCCCATCGAGGGCGCTGGCGGCAAACCGCCGCCGGCCCGGAGGACCGGCGGCGGGACGGGCCGCGGCGCGCGGGCGGCTCAGTCGGTTCGCGCCGGCACGGTCGGCAGGCCGGTCAGATAACCGAGCGGCGCAGCCAGGCGCTGGTCCCACTTGGCCTGGATCAGGCCCATCGCCGCCTTGAGCGTGGCGTTATCGCCGGGCTTGAAGTCGCCGACATGCTGGGCGTTGGTCAGGGCATAGGCGTGGCCTCCTATGTCGCCGTAGACGCGCAGCCCGGTCAACTCGGCTCCCGCAGGCGCCGAGAGCAGCCGCACCGGCGCGCTCATGCCTGGCTGCCAGGCCCACAGGAAGTTCGCGGTGTGCATGCCCGAATCCTCGCCGACGAACAGCGTCCGATAGGCCGTCGACCAGAACAGGTTGTCCGGGTTGGCGATGTGGTCGAGGGAGGCGGTGTTGTGCATCGCATCCGGCTCCGCAAGGTCGACGCCCAGCAGCCCCTGCGGCACATGCGCCGAGACCGGGACATAGTCGCTGTCGATGGGCTTGCCGTCGGTACCGGCCTGGCCGCCCGCGACCGGCAGGGCATAGACGCCGCCGGCATGGACCTGGGCCACCCGGATCTGGTCCCCCGCGTCGCCGCTGCCCTTGCCCTTGAGCATGCCCTTGTCGATGTCGGTCACCGCCAGGTAGGCAGTCCTGCCGTCCGGGTCGAAGGCCAGTCCTTCTGCCTTGCGGAACTCGGTTGCCGCCCCCTTGACCGACGCGTAGCGCATGGTCTCGAGGAAGGCCGCCGCAGTCGCGTTCTTTACCTCCACGAACAGCGGCGTCTTGTCCGAGTCGACATAGATCTCGCTATAGCCCGGCGACTTCGACGGGGCCTCCTCGAAGATGTCGGAATACCGGATGCCGCCGTCGATCAGGGCCCGGATCTCGCGGTCCGTCGCATGGCCGAGGCGCACCCAGCGCATGTCGAAGCTGCCGCCATGCGCGGCGCCGGTCTGGTCGAACTTGGCCGCATAGAGCGTGCCCGCCGAGAGGTCGCCCGCCTTGTCGGCGACGAACAGGGTCAGCGGCTTGTTGGTGCCGTCATGGGCGGCGAGGACAGTGCGCCCGTCAGGCATCACCAGGCCCATCTCGTAGGTGCCGCGGCCGATGGCGTAGTGCCGCGCCACGGTGGTCTGGCCGTTGGCGCCCACGGTGACCTCGGTCAGGAAGCCGCGGTTATAGGGATTGGCGAGCGTCGTACCGCCGAAATACTGCGCCGCTATCCCGGCCAAAATATCGCTGCGCCCGGACGGGTCGGCTCTGCGCTCCGCCTCGACCTGACGAGCGTCGACGTCGTAGTTCTCCTCCGAGGTCAGGAAAGTGCCCCAGGGCGTCTCGTAGGCATTGCAGGCCACCGCCAGCCCGCCGACGGACGAGAAGTCGACCGGGTGCTGCGCCACGGGGGTCAGAGCGCCGGTCGCCGGGTCCTGCGCCAGCTCGGTCACCGTGACCGAGGCCGGCAACACATCGGCCTGGCTTGCGGTCTTGCCGTCGGGCCGCGTGTAGCTCCAGGGCGCGTAGTCGCGCGCCTCGGTCCCGTCGCCGAGCAGCCACAGATATTCGTAGTTCGCCAAGTGGTAGAGCCTGCCCGCAACATTGACCAGCATCGAGCCGTCCGGCGTCTGCGAAGTCAGCGCCGCACCCGGCACGGTCGGATCGGGGATTGGCTGCATGTGCGCGTCGTAGAGTGCGCCGGCCGGGCTGACATTGTTGCCAACCCGGGTGCGCGTGGTCATCATCGTCCGGTAGCCCAGCGGAAATTCCTTGCGGCTGCCGTCGTCATAGGTCACCCGGACCCTGGCGTCGGTCCACATGGCGGCGAGCTCATCCGGCGTCGAGGGGGCCTTCGAGCCGATCCACTCGATCGTCTGGATGCCTTGGGCGGGGGCTGCGGCCGAAAGGCCGAGCGCAGCGGCGGCGCCGAGGAGCGCCGCGCGGACCAGTCTGCGGGATTTCATGGCATGCCTCATATGAAATGGGTTTTCTCGGTGAGCCTTCAGTAACGCCGTTCGATGACGCGACCACGACGCCGCCACGACGGCGGCGCGACGGTCGGCGGTGCGACGGTCAGCCGCTGCCCGTTTTGCGGTGCCAATTCTTAGGAACGCAAAGAGACCGGCGGCGCGATGCCGCCAGACCCCCTCCATTCCCCTTGCCGGTGCCTGCCCCGGTGCCTGCCAGTGTCAACGCTTTCCAACATTGAAGTGATGATGGCGGCAATGTCTTGCGACTCGCGTCCAGGTTTGCTCTTCGCGTCGCCTCGCGTCGCGCGGCCAGACGCCATAAAGCCCGACGCTCTAGACACCTGGCGCACGGTCCCTCGCTGCCCCAACCGGTTGACTGAGCCATGCTGGACGTTCTGCTGCTTCAGCTAGTTCGCGCTGTTTTCAGGTGATCCCGGTTGAACCCTGCTGTCACACAACGTTCACACGCGCGTCACCAAAGCTTGTTGCGCGGTCAATAGACGGAAGCCGCCGATGGTACTGGCTTAGCCTGAGAAGCTTGGAACTATGCACCTGTCGATCCCCGGTACCATGTCGCGGAGACGAAGCCATCGCGGATCAGCTGACGGCTCATTCGGCGTGGGAAGACGCCGGGCTCGGTCCTTCTCGGCTTTCGGCAAAATCATGATGGATGATGGAGGAAGCCAGTGAAAGGATATTTACTCGGCCTGGCGGCTGCGGGCTTTGCGCTGTCTGCGACGATGACGCCTGCCGCTGCGGCCAACATATCGGGTGCGGGCGCGACGTTTCCCTATC
>NZ_JBZSYN010000127.1:0-6790 GCF_058622915.1 Thermohalobaculum sp.
CCCAGAGGCCCGGAACGCTCCGCCCGGCGGCGCGTTTGTGCTGGTCAGGGCCCGGGCGCATCTGCGCGCTTCGGCCGCCACCGACCAGACCTCGGCACGAAAGGAACACACAATGAATTGGGACCAGATCAAGGGCAGCTGGCACCAGCTCAAGGGCCGCGCCAGGGAGCAGTGGGGCAAGCTCACCGACGACGAGATCGACCGCATCGACGGCAGCCGCGAGAAGCTCGCCGGCCTGATCCAGGAGAAGTACGGCGTCGCCCGCGAGGAGGCCGAGCGCCAGGCCGACGCGTGGATGAAGCGTCTGTGACGGCGCGCCCGCGCCCCCGGGCGGGGCAGCGCCGGCCTCAGCCGGCCATGCACCCCAGCGCCGCCCGGGTCTCCTCGACCAGCTTCTCGAGCAGCTCGCCCGCCGCCAGCTCGCGGCTCAGCCCCGCCGCCTGGCCCGACCACAGCGCCAGGAAGTCCGGCACCCCGGCCTCGGCGCTGGCGCGGCGCAGGGGCCCGGTGACCGCGTTCATCAGCGGGAAATCGGGCAGCTCGGCCTCGTGCTTCTCCATCAGCTCCATGTAGCGGTTGACGATGCCGCGCGCCGGCCGCCCCGAGAACGCCCGCGTGGTCCGCGTGTCCGAGCCGTCCGAGGCCATCAGCGCCGCCCGGTGCTGCGCCGGCGCGCCGGACTCCCTGGCCGTGAGGAAGGCGGTGCCGATCTGCACCCCCGCCGCGCCCAGCGCCAGCGCCGCCGCGATGCCGCGCCCGTCGGCGATGCCGCCGGCCGCGATCACCGGCACGGCCACCGCGTCCACCACCTGCGGGACCAGCGCCATGGTGCCGATCTGCGCACTGCGCCGTCTCAGGTAGAAGCCGTGATGGCCGCCCGCCTCCCAGCCCTGGGCGACGACGGCGTCGGCGCCGCGCGCTTCCAGGTCGCGCGCCTCGGCCGGCGTCGTGGCGGTTGCGATCAGCGCGATCCCCGCGTTCTTCAGCGGCCGCGTGAGCGCCTCGTGCGGCATTCCGAAGTTGAAGCTGACCACGCCGGGCTCGAGCTCCAGCACCGCCTTCAGCAGCGCCTCGCCGAAGGGGGGCGTCGCCTCGGCCACCTCGGGCAGGTCGTCGGGCGTGCTCGCCAGGCCCAGCTCCATGTAGAAGGGCATCACCAGCGCCTGCGCCCTGGCCGCGCGCTGCTCGTCGAGCTCGGGCGGCGCGTGCACGAAGAAGTTGAGGTTGAGCGCGCCCTCCGTGGCGCCGCGTGCCTCCGCCCAGGCCGCGCGCACGGCCTCGGACGTCATCCCGGCGCAGCCGATCGAGCCGAGCCCGCCGGCATTGGCCACCGCCGCCGCCAGCGCCGGCGAGTCCGAGCCCGCCATCGGCGCCTGGACGATCGGGTGCTCGACGTCCAGAAGCTCGCAAAGACGCCTGTCAGGCCACATGCCTGTTCTCCTTCATCCCGCCTTGCGCAGCTGGCCGCGCCCGGCGGCCGGCTTGGGCTTGGGCCGCGGGCGCAGCCCGTCCAGCACCCGCATCGGGTCGTCGGCCCGGACCTTCGCGCCCCCTTGCGGGGTGATGTAGACCAGCTTGACCGCCTCGACCATGACCAGCCCGGCCAGCCGCTGCGCGTCCAGCTTCTGGCCGATGCGCTCGATCGCCGGCCCGATCCGCAGCCAGAAGCGCCGGTGCGAGGGCGGCAGGTAGAGCGCGCCGGCGTTCTGCTCGGTGGTGAACCGGCTCGCCGCCAGCGTCCGCGCCAGCTGGCGCGTCGAGTAGGGCCGGCCATAGCCGAACGGCGTGGCGTCGCTTCGCGCCCACAGCCCGGCGCGGTTGGGCACCAGGAACACCGCCTTGCCGCCAGGCGCCAGCACGCGCCAGATCTCCTCGAACAGCGCCTCCGGCTTCTCGCAGGTCTCCAGCCCGTGCGCCACCAGCACCCGGTCGGCAAACCCGCTGGGCAGCGGCCACAGCGTTTCCTCGACCAGCGCGGTGACGTTGTCGCCGTCGATCGGCCAGGGGCAGACGCCCTGCTGCGCCGGCATCAGGCACAGCGTGCGCGCGGACTCCTCCATGAAGGGCCTCAGATACGGCGCCGCGAAGCCGAAGCCGACCAGGTTCATGCCGTGGATGTCGGGCCACAGCGCCCTCAGCCTGTGGCGCACCATGCGCTGCACCATCCGTCCAAGCCGGGTGGCGTAATAGAAGCCGCGCAGGTCCACCACATCCAGATGCATTGCGCCCCGTAGCCCGAAGGGCCATGTTCCCCCTCGAAGGCTAATGCAAACACGGAGGAAGCGCCATGCCCGCGGAAGTCGTCGTCGTCCCCTGTCTCAAGGACAACTACGCCTACCTCGTGCGCGACGAGGCCACCGGCAAGGTCGCCGTGGTCGACGCGCCGGAGGCCGGCCCCATCGTCGCGGCGCTGGACGCGCGCGGCTGGGAGCCCGAGCAGATCTGGATCACCCACCACCACGGCGATCACATCGACGGGGTGGCGGAGCTGCGCGAGCGCTATGGCGCCCGCGTGGTCGGCCATGTCAAGGACCGCGCCCGCCTGCCCGGGCTCGACCAGGAGCTGTCGGAGGGCGAAAGCGTGCACCTGGGCGAGACCGCGGCGCGCGTCGTCGATGTCTCCGGCCACACCATCGGCCACATCGCCTTCGTGCTCGACGCCGACCACGTCGCCTTCACCGCCGACAGCCTGATGGCACTGGGCTGCGGCCGCGTCTTCGAGGGCACCCACGCGATGATGTGGCAAAGCCTGTCCAAGCTCATGGAGCTGCCCGGGGACACGCGCATCTATTCGGGCCACAACTACGGCCAGGCGAACGGCCGCTTCGCGCTGTCGATCGAGCCCGACAACGCGGCGCTCAAGAAGCGCATCTCGCATATCAAGGAGCTCGACGCCGGCGGCGAGCCGATCGTGCCGGTCACGCTCGAGGAGGAGCTGGCCACCAACCCGTTCCTGCGCGCCACCCAGCCTGCGGTGAAGGCCGCGGTCGGGCTTGAGGGCGCCGACGACGCCGCCGTCTTTGCCGAGGTCAGGCGGCGCAAGGACGCGTTCTGAGCCGCGCCTGCGCTTGACCGGGGTCAACGCGGCGCGGCCCGATCTGGGGCAAGGCTTGCCCGCGCGAGGGAACAGGAGAGTCCGATGATCCAGACCGAGTGGCTGCGCGAGAACGAGGTTCTCGCGGTGCGTCCCCAGGGGGCGCTGGATGAAGACGACTTCGAGACGGTCGGCGGCCTGATCGACCCGATCATCGAGCTGCGCGGCCGGCTCGAGGGCCTCATGGTCGACGCCCGCGGCTTCGCCGGCTGGGACGACGCCCGCGCGCTGCTGGCCCATCTCCAGTTCGTGCGCGCGCACCAGCCGAAGGTGGCGCGCATCGCGGTGGTCGGCGAGCAGTGGTGGCTCAGCGCCGCGCCGCTCTTCGAGCCGCTGCACGGCATGTCCATCCGTGTCTTCGGACCGCGCGAGGAGGACGCCGCCAGGGCCTGGCTGCTCGACAGCGCGCCCGAGCCGGCCCGCGTCACCATCCTGCCCGAGAGCGAGGGCAACGTCGTCGCCCTGCGCGTGACCGGCCGGCTGCGCGACGCCGACTACGAGCAGTTCCAGGCCGAGCTCACGGCGCGCCTGCCCGCCAGCGGCAAGCTGCGCCTGTTGGTGATCATCGACGAGGGCTTCCGCGGCTGGACGCCCAAGGCGGCGTTTGACGACATCGCCATGGCCTTCGGCCCCTGGCGCCACCGCTTCGAGAAGCTCGCCGTGCTGGCCGGGCCCGGCTTCGTGCGCTGGTGCACGGCGAACTTCCCCGCCGCGCTCCTGCCCTATCCGCTCAAGGTCTTCGACCTCGACGAGGCCGACGCCGCGCGGGACTGGCTGAAGGCGTGACGGGGGCGGGCGTTGACATCGCCGCCCGCGCGTTATAACTAGCGTGGCAACGGAGGCCCGGACATGCAGCACCTCAAGGTCCGCAAGATCGGCAACTCGCTCGGCGTCGTCCTGCCGCGCGACGTGCTGGCGCAGCTCGGCGCAGCCGAAGGCGACGAGCTGATCTTGATCGACGGCCCGGAGGGCGCCCTGCAGATCAGCCGCGCGGACGACGATTTCGCCCGCCAGATGGAGGCCGCCGAGGAAATCATGGAGCGCTACAAGAATGCGCTGGCCGAGTTGGCCAAGTGAACGAGCCGCGCTGGCTCACCAAGCAGGTCGTCCTCGCCATCCAGTCCCGGCAGCTCCTGCGCTTCGGCGGAGCTGCCGGCGTTCGCGACGAGGGCCTTCTCGAATCGGCCCTCGCGCGCCCGAGAAACCTTCACGCCTATGGTGAGAATGACCTGTGCCTCCTGGCAACCGCTTATGCCGGCGGCATCGTCAGAAACCATCCCTTCGTCGATGGAAACAAGCGCACCGCCTTCGTCGTCGGCGCCCTGTTCCTCCACGAAAACGGCCTGCGACTGATCGCGCCGGAAGCCGAGGCCGTCGTCATGACCCTCGGCCTCGCCTCGGGCGAGCTGCCCGAGGCCGGCTTCGCCGCCTGGCTGCGCGACCGCACCCGGGCCGTCTAGGTCCCGCTCAGCGGGCCGCCGGCCATGGCGCCCAGGGGAAGGGGCGCTCTTCCGACGCGCAGGTCGCAAACGCCGCGGCCTCGCGCAGCCAGGCCGCGAGCGAGGCGCCGAACCCGCTCAGGAAGCGGTTCGGCCGCCCCGTCGCCAGCATCCAGCCGAACTGCACGATGGCGGTGACGACCATCAGCGATTTTCCGATCTCGACGCCGACGATCAGGATCAGCGCGATGCCGCCGCGCCGCCAGACGGGCCTGCTCCAGGGCCCGTCGCTCCCCTCTGTGCGCACCTCCGTGCGCCCCTGCCGGCCTCAGCCGTGCGGCATCTTGGTCCGGCGCAGATAGGGCAGCACCTTCTCGAACCCGCCGAAGCGCTTGTTGGCGTCCTCGTCGGAGATCGACGGCGCCACGATCACATCCTCGCCGTGCTTCCACTGCGCCGGCGTGGCCACCGAATGCTTGGCGGTCAGCTGGATGGAGTCGATCGCGCGCAGGATCTCGTCGAAGTTGCGCCCCGTGGTCATCGGGTAGGTCAGGATCAGCTTGATCTTCTTGTCCGGCCCGACCACGAAGACCGAGCGCACGGTGGCGTTGTCGGCGGCGGTGCGCCCCTCCGAGCTGTCGCCGGCACCCGCCGGCAGCATGTCGAACAACTTGGCCACCTTCAGCTGCGGGTCGCCGATCATCGGGTAGTCCACCTTGTTGCCGGTCACCTTCTGGATGTCGGCCTTCCACTTCTGGTGGTTCTCGACCGGGTCGACCGAGATGCCGATGATCTTGCAGTTGCGCTTGGCGAATTCACCCATCAGCCCGGCCATGTAGCCCAGCTCGGTGGTGCACACCGGCGTGAAGTCCTTGGGGTGGCTGAACAGGACGGCCCAGCCGTCGCCGATCCAGTCGTGGAAGCGGATCTTGCCTTCGGTGGTCTCGGCCTCGAAATCGGGGGCGGTATCGTTGATGCGCAGGCTCATGAGCTCCTCCTTGGACACGTTACCAGACTCGGTCGGGAATGTAGTGCCGAGGGGCGCGGATTGACAGAGGTCACATTGACACTGTGAGATCGGAAATTTCCCGCCGCCGCGCGGGAAATTGTCCGCGCCGCTTGCCATTGACGCCGCGCTACATACAGATGGGGGCCGCACGAGGGAGAGGAGCCGCAGATGATCCCGGGCATCACCAGCCGCCGTCGCTTCCGCGACCTGTCCGACCAGGAGATCCTTGCACTCGCGATCTCGTCGGAGGAGGACGACGCCCGCATCTACGAGACCTATGCCGAGCGCCTGCGCCAGGACTTCCCCGACTCGGCGGCGCTGTTCGACGGCATGGCCGCCGAGGAGCACGAGCACCGCCGCCGCCTGATCGAGCTGCACAAGCGCCGCTTCGGCCAGACCATCCCGCTGATCCGGCGCGAGCACGTCGCCGGCTTCTACGCCCGGCGCCCGGTCTGGCTGGTCGAGAACTTGGGCATCGAGCGCATCCGCGAGGAGGCCGAGGGCATGGAGCGCCAGGCCCGCGACTTCTACCTCGCCGCCGCCAGGCGCAGCGAGGACGCCGACACGCGCAAGCTGCTCGGCGATCTCGCCGCCGCCGAGGGTGGCCACATCGCCACCGCCGAGCGGCTCGAGGAGGAGCACCTGCCCGGCGAGGCGCGCGAGCGCGAGGAGCGCGCCGCCCGCCGCCAGTTCATCCTCACCTATGTCCAGCCCAGCCTCGCCGGGCTGATGGACGGCTCGGTCTCGACGCTGGCGCCGATCTTCGCCACCGCCTTCGCTACCCACGCCACCGAGACGACCTTCCTGGTCGGGCTCGCCGCCTCGGTCGGCGCGGGCATCTCCATGGGGCTGACCGAGGCGCTGTCCGACGACGGCCAGCTCTCGGGCCGCGGCTCGCCGCTCAAGCGCGGCATCGCCTGCGGCGTGATGACCTCGGTGGGCGGGCTGGGCCACGCCATGCCCTACCTGATCCCGCATTTCTGGACCGCCACCGCCATCGCCATGGTCGTGGTGTTCTGCGAGCTGTGGGCCATCGCCTGGATCCAGAACCGCTACATGGAGACGCCGTTTTTCCGCGCCGCCCTGCAGATCGTGGTCGGCGGCGCCCTGGTCTTCGCCGCCGGCGTGCTGATAGGCGGGGCCTAGGGCGCCTCAGTCAAACGCTTCGGATTCGTGCGCCGCGTTCGGTTGCTGTGCAGGACGAAGCCGAGATCCGGCCAAACGGGTCGGATGACCGGTCGTGACCCA
>NZ_JBZSYN010000128.1:0-5391 GCF_058622915.1 Thermohalobaculum sp.
CGATGTCGGTGGGGTTAATCATCACCTGGTCAATGCCTTGGACGTCCATATCACGTAGACGCGCCTTGGGCTCGTAGGAGCCTTTATGGTCGACGTAGTCAACCTGCTCCTTGGTAAGAGCGGTCTTGCGGTTAAGATTGCGGACATTCAAGGCGCGTTGGATGTCGTGTTTAAAACCTGGCCCCGCCGAGGTGAGCACGTTAACCACGCCAGGAGTTCCGCCAATGCGCTGGGATCCGATGCCCGCGCCGGCGTGACCATTGACGATAAGCTGTTTGGTCTCTTGGTCGAACCACATGGTGGTCTTGAGCGCCTCCAGCTCATCCTTAGTGAGCCAATCTTTCGCTCGTTCCCAAATCCAGGCTGGTTCGGTGACGTGGGCATCACAGTCAAAAGTGGGAAAATCCTTTGTCATTGGTGCGAATTGCTGCACAGGCATACATTACCTCCTTCTTTTCGGACCGTGGCGGAGCCACGGTGAGGTTGCTTTCAGAACACTGTCTAATGGTTTGTCAAATATAACATCGCCCAAATTTGGACACCCCGCGCGCCACCCCCGCGCACCCCCACCGCCCGGCAATTTCCCATTGACGCCCACCCCCCTCATCGGCTCCGCTCGGCGCCCAAGCCTTCACCAACCAGCGGGGCCACCCCATGCGCACCCATGCCCGTGTTGTCGTGATCGGCGGCGGCGTCGTCGGCTGCTCGGTCCTCTACCACCTGACCAAGCTCGGCTGGACCGACGTGATGCTGATCGAGCGCTCCGAGCTGACCTCGGGCTCGACCTGGCACGCGGCGGGCGGCTTCCACACGCTCAACGCCGACACCAACATGGCGGCGCTGCAGGGCTATACCATCCGCCTCTACCGCGAGCTCGAGGAGCTCACCGGGCTGAGCTGCGGCCTGCACCATGTCGGCGGCATCACGCTGGCGACCACGCCCGACCGGCTCGACCAGCTCAAGGCCGAGCGCGCCAAGCACCGCTACATGGGGCTGGAGACCGAGATCATCGGCCCCGAAGAGGTGCGCGCCCGCTCGCCCATCACCAACACCGAGGGCGTGCTCGGCGCGCTCTACGACCCGCTCGACGGCCATCTCGACCCCTCGGGCACCACCCACGCCTATGCCCGCGCCGCGCGCAACGCCGGCGCCGAGATCGTGCTCCGCACCCCCGTGCTCGAGACCAACCCCCGTGCGGACGGCAGCTGGGAGGTGGTCACCCAAGCCGGCACCGTGATCGCCGAGCACCTGATCAACGCCGCCGGGCTGTGGGCCCGCGAGGTGGGCGCCATGGCCGGCGTCTACCTGCCGCTGCACCCGGTCGAGCACCAGTATCTGGTCACCGAGGAGACGCCGGAGGTCTATGAGCGCGACTCGGAACTGCCCCACGTCATGGACCCCGAGGGCGAGTCCTATCTGCGCCAGGAGGGCCGCGGCCTGGTGATCGGCTTCTACGAGCAGACCTTGGACCTGTGGGCCGAGGACGGCACCCCCGCCGAGTTCGGCCACGAGCTCCTCAAGGACAACCTCGACCGCATCTCCGACTCGGTCGAGTTCGCCTTCCGCCGCTTCCCCGTGCTCGAGCGCGCCGGCATCAAGCAGGTCATCAACGGCCCCTTCACCTTCGCGCCGGACGGCAACCCGCTGGTCGGCCCGGTGCCGGGCCTGCGCAACTACTGGTCCGCCTGCGCCGTGATGGCGGGCTTCAGCCAGGGCGGCGGGGTCGGGCTGGCGCTCGCCCAATGGATGGTCGAGGGCGAGCCCGAGCGCGACGTCTTCGCCATGGACGTCGCCCGCTTCGGCCCCTGGATCACCCCGGCCTACACCCGCGCCAAGGTGCGCGAGAACTACCAGCGCCGCTTCTCGGTCAGCTACCCCAACGAGGAGCTGCCCGCCGCGCGCCCGTTCCAGACTACGCCCGCCTACCCGCTGTGGCAGGCGCGCCGCGCCGTGTTCGGCGCGGCTTATGGCATGGAGGCGGTGAACTACTTCGCGCCCGAGGGCGAGCCCCCCTACGAGACGCCCTCGTTCCGCCGCTCCAACGCCTTCGCGGCGACCGGCCAGGAATGCCGCGCCGTGCGCGAGGCGGTCGGCCTCAACGAGATCCACAACTTCGGCAAGTATCTGGTCACCGGCCCCGGCGCGCGGGCCTGGCTCGACCGGATCATGGCCGGGCGCATTCCGAAGCCCGGCCGCATCAGCCTCACGCCCATGCTCAGCCCCAAGGGCCGCATCATCGGCGACTTCTCGGTCACCGCGCTGGCCCAGGACCGCTTCCAGCTCACCGCATCCTACGCGGCGCAGAGCTTCCACATGCGCTGGTTCCTCGGCCACCTGCCCGACTCGGGCGTCCGGGTCGAGAACGTCTCCACCCGCCGGCTGGGCTTCCAGATCGCCGGGCCGCGCGCGCGCGACCTGCTCGCCCGGGTGGCCCGCGGCGACGTCTCGAACGCGGCCCTGCGCTTCATGGATGCGCGCGACTACGACATCGGGCTCGCCCGCGCGCTGGTGCAGCGCGTCACCTACTCGGGCGATCTGGGCTACGAGATCTACGTCCCCGCCGAGGACCAGGTCGCGCTCTATGAGACGCTGGTGGCGGCGGGCCAGGAGCTGGGCCTGCGCCCCTTCGGCATGCGCGCCATGATGAGCCTGCGGCTGGAGAAGTTCTTCGGCGCCTGGATGCGCGAGTTCAAACCCGAATACACCGCCGCCGAGACCGGCCTCGACCGCTTCCTCGCCTACGACAAGCCGGCCGACTTTATCGGCCGGGACGCGGCGCTGGCCGAGCGCGACGCCGGCCCCGCGCGGCGGCTCTCGGCCTTCCTGGTCGACGCCGCGGACGCCGACGTCTCGGCCTACGAGCCGATCTGGCACGGCGGCCGCGTGGTCGGCTTCTGCACCTCGGGCGGCTACGCCCACTGGGCGGGCAAGTCGGTGGCGCTGGGCTTCCTGCCGGTCGATCTGACCGCCGAGGGCCGCGAGGTCGAGATCGAGATCCTGGGCGAGATGCGCCCCGCCCGCCTGGTCACCACGCCGCTGTTCGACCCCGACGGCACGCGCATGCGCGGCTGAGCCGCCCGCTGCCCCTGCTCCCCGCGCGCCGCGGCGCCCCGCTCAGCCGGCGTCCTCCACCTGGCCCTGCGCGATAAACTCGCGGTCGATATGGGGCAGGTCGCCGCCGGTGATCTGCGACTCGAAGGCGCGCAGGCGCTTGTAGACCGAGGTGAGCTCGATGATCGTGGTCCAGGAGTTGACCAGGTACTGGAACGAGGTCCTGACCTGCTCGAAGGCGTTCAGGATCTGGTTCATGATGCCCAGCGTGATGGTGCCCGAGATGATCGTGGGCGCCAGCACGACATAGGGAAAGATGTTGTCGCTCTGCAGGTAGACGATGCGCGCGACGTTGAAATAGGCATAGTGGAAATAGATACGGAAGTAGTTCCTGCGCACATTGGCGAACAGCTCGGCCACGGTCGGCGGATCGGCCCGGTCCTCGCGGTCCTCGCCATAGACCAGCTCCTTGCGATAGGCCGCCTCGACCCGCTGGTTGCGGAACTGCAGCCCCGGCAGCTTGATCCCGACCACCGCCAGAAACGTGGTGCCGAACAGCGACCAGATGATCCCGACCACGACCAGGGCATAGGGCACGTGGCCGACCAGCGGCAGCTGGGTGATGTCGACCGACAGGCGCAGCAGCACCGGCAGGAAGGCGATCAGCGTCATGAAGGCGTTGATCAGGTTGACGCCCAGGTCTTCGGAGATCGAGGCGAAGCGCATCGTGTCCTCCTGCACGCGCTGCGCCGCACCCTCGATCAGCCTCAGCCCACCCCAGTTGTCCATATAGTAGTCGTTCATCGCCGTGCGCCAGCGGAACACGTAGTGGCTAACGAAGAAGCGGGTCAGCACGTAGACCACCACGGCGACGAAGGCGATGCCCGCGAAGTCGAGCAGGTAGCCGAAGAACTCGCCCTCGCTCACCGGGCGCGACTTCGACAGCGCCGCCTGGATCATGTCGTAGAACGGGCCGTACCAGTTGTTGATGGCGACCGAGACCTGGACCTGGAAATAGGTGGTGAACAGGATCAGCGCCGAGCCCAGGATCGACCAGCGCATCCAGCGGTGCGGCGCGAACAGCGCCCAGAAGGCGGCGAAGATCAGCACCGCCGCGGTATAGACGATGTAGAACCACAGGAAGGGCTCGGACCAGAACACCCGCACGCCGATGATGGGTTTCGCGCCCGCCGGCGCCGGGCCGAGGCCGAAGCGGCTGCCCAGCGCCTCGCCGCCCAGATACCAGAACGCCATCACCGCGGCGGCCCACAGCACGGCGGAGATCATGAAGAGCCGGGGTCGCGGAAAGAACGAGATGAACATCTTGCATGATCCTCGCGGCTTGCCTGCGTCGCCCGGGACCGGACGATCCATGACTTAACCAAGCGGCCGCGGGAAGAAATGGCCGCGGCGCAATATTTCCGTCTTTTAATGAACTGTATAGGTTGCGCGCGCAGGGGCGGTGCCGGGCGCGTCGGCGCCCCGGGCGGGCGGACCCCTGCCGCCCCCTGCCGCCCTCTGGACCGGATCGCCGAATCGGAGTAAGAACAAAGGGAGAACATTTGCCCTGGCGGAGTCCACCCCCATGCCTGCTCCCCCGCCTCTCGCCGGCCAGCCCGAGCTCGCCCTGATCCGCCCCGGCCGGGTGCACGAGGCCACCGGTCCCGCCCGGCGCGCCTTCGCCGCGGCACTCGCGGGCCGGCTCGCGGGCTCGGTGCTCTGGATCGCCGATCGGCGCGGGGCCGAGATGCTCTGCCCCCAGGGCCTCGCGCCCGTCCTCGACCCGGCCCGCCTGGTCCTCGCCCGCCCGGCCGGCGCCCGCGCGCTCCTGCAGACGGCCGAGGAGGCGCTGCGCTCGGGCGCCGTGGTCCTCGCCGTCGCCGAGCTCGCCCAGGCCCCCGACCTCACGCAGAGCCGCCGCCTGCAGCTCGCCGCCGGCGCGGGCGGCGGGCGCGGCCTGTGCCTCCTGCCCGAGGCCGGCCTGCGCCCCAACGCCGCCGAGACCCGCTGGCACTGCGCGCCCGTCCCCGGTGGCCCCGCCCGCCAGCGCTGGCAGCTGGTCAAGAACAAGCGCGGCCGCCTCGGGGTGTGGGAGGTCCTGTGGCCCGACGCCCGCGATGCCCGGCAGGGGAGCTACTCCCCGCAGGGGGACAATGCCCGGCAGGGGAGCTACTCCCCGCAGGGGGACAATGCCCGGCAGGGGGGCACCGCCCCGCAAGGGGGCGCTACCTCGCAGGGGGGCGCTACCTCGCAGGGGGGCGATGCCCCGCCGGCCCGCGCCCTCGCGCCGGCCACCGGCGCCTGAGCCCCGCCCGACGCCCGCCCGACGCCCCCCCCGAC
>NZ_JBZSYN010000129.1:0-11572 GCF_058622915.1 Thermohalobaculum sp.
GCGCATGACGCGCGCATCCGTGATGGAGGCGCTGAACGAGGACTACATCCGCACCGCCCGGGCCAAGGGACAGAGCGAGCTGAAGATCCTGGTGCGCCACGCGCTGAGGAACGCGGCGGTGCCGATCGTCACCGTGATCGGTATCGGCATCGCGCTGTTGATCGGAGGCGTGGTGGTGACCGAGAGCGTGTTCAACATCCCCGGCGTCGGGCGACTGGTGCTCGACGCCGTGCTGGCGCGCGACTACCCGATCATCCAGGGGCTGATCCTGTTCTTCAGCTTCATCTACATCCTGGTCAACCTCTTGATCGACCTCAGCTACGCCTTCCTCGACCCGCGGATCCGCTACTGATGGCCGCGAGCCCCGACACCGACCCGATGGCGCTGTCGGCCGAGGCCGAGCTGCCCGAGCGCAGGCAGGTCAGCGTGGTCACGCTGATGCTGGCCAATCGCGGCGTTTTCTGGGGCGGCATGATCCTCGTCGCGATGGCTATCATCGCCGCGCTGGCGCCGCTGGTCACCGGGGACCCCAAGGCGCTCGATCCGATCATGCGGCTGAAGCCGCCCTCGGCCCAGGCATGGTTCGGCACCGACCAGCTGGGGCGCGACGTCTTCACCCGCGTGCTGTGGGGGGCGCGGATCTCGCTGGTGGTCGGGCTGGCGGTGGCGGTGATGGCGGTGAGCATCGGGCTGGTGTTCGGCATGGTCGCGGGCTATGTGCGCGCGCTCGACGGCGTGATCATGCGGGTGATGGACGGGCTGATGGCGATTCCCGGCATCCTGCTGGCGATCGCGCTGGTCTCGCTCTCGGGTGCGACGCTGTGGACCGTGATCGTCGCCATCGTGATCCCGGAGATCCCGCGCGTGGTGCGGCTGGTGCGCTCGGTGGTGCTGACGGTGCGCGAGGAGCCATACGTCGAGGCCGCCATCGCCTCGGGCACGCGGCTGCCGCTGGTGCTGAGCCGGCACATCCTGCCCAACACCATCGCGCCCCTGATCGTGCAGGCGACCTATATCTGCGGCTCGGCGATGATCCTGGAATCGATCCTCGGCTTCCTCGGCGCCGGCATCCCGCCCGAGATCCCGAGCTGGGGCAACATCATGGCCGAGGGGCGGACCTATTTCCAGATCACGCCCTGGATCATCTTCTTCCCCGGCGTGGCGCTGGCCATCACGGTGCTGGCCGTGAACATCGTCGGCGACGGGCTGCGCGACACGCTCGACCCGCGCATCGCCAGGAAGATGGGCACATGACGGAGCCCGGCGCGCCGGTCCTCGAGATCAGCGGGCTGACGGTCAGCCTGCCCGAGGGGGCGGACCGCGCCTTCGCCGTCGAGGACGTGAGCATCACGGTCAAGGCCGGCGAGATCGTCTGCGTCGTCGGCGAGTCCGGCTCGGGCAAGTCGGTCACCGCCTACACGGTAATGGGCCTGCATCCCCGGCGCGAGCTCAGGCCCGTGGCGGGGCGGATCGTGCTCGAGGGCACCGATCTGCTCAAGCTGTCGGACCGGCGCATCCGCCGCCTGCGCGGCGAGCGGATGGCGATGATCTTCCAGGAGCCGATGACCGCGCTCAACCCGGTGCTCAAGGTCGGCGAGCAGATCGCCGAGATGCTCGAGATCCACTCCCGGATGGGGCCGCGCGAGCGGCGCGAGCACGTCATCGCCGTGATGCGCGACGTCAGGCTGCCCGAGCCCGAGCGCATGTTCCACTGCTATCCGCACCAGCTCTCGGGCGGGCAGCGCCAGCGGGTGATGATCGCCATGGCGCTGGCGCTGGAGCCGGGGCTCCTGATCGCCGACGAGCCGACCACGGCGCTGGACGTCACCACCCAGGCGCAGATCCTCGAGCTGATCAAGACGATCCAGCGAGTGCACGGCATGGGCGTGATGTTCATTACCCACGACTTCGGCGTGGTCGCCGAGATCGCCGACCGCGTGGTGGTGATGCAGCAGGGCAAGGTGGTCGAGGAGGGCACGCGCGAGCAGGTGCTGACCAGCCCGGGCCATCCCTACACGCGGATGCTGATCGGCTCGGTGCCGAGCCTGACGCCCCCCGAGCGCGCCGCGCCCAAGCGGCAGGAGGTCGCACTCGAGGCGCGCGGGCTCGACAAGGTCTACGGGCACGCCGGCTGGCTGGGCGGCGGGCGCCTCGTGCACGCGGCGCAGGACGTGGACCTCATCGTGCATCGCGGCGAGACGCTGGGGGTGGTGGGCGAGTCCGGCTCGGGCAAGTCCACCGTGGCGCGCTGCATTGTGCGGCTGGTTGACCCGACCCGCGGCGCCATCGAGATCGACGGCCACGACATCGCGACGCTGAGGGAGGGCTCGCTCAGGCCGTTCCGGCGCAACATCCAGATCGTCTTCCAGGACCCCTACCGCTCGCTCAATCCGCGCCGCACCGTGGGGCAGTCGATCGTCGAGGGGCCGATGAACTTCGGCATGGCGCGCGGGCAGGCCCTGGAGAAGGCGCGCGAGTTGATGCGCGTGGTCGGGCTGGCGCCCGAGGCGCTGAGCCGCTTTCCGCACCAGTTCTCGGGCGGCCAGCGCCAGCGCCTGTGCATCGCGCGGGCGCTGGCCATGGAGCCCAGGGTGCTGATCGCGGACGAGGCGGTCTCGGCGCTCGACGTCTCGGTGCAGGCGCAGGTGCTGGACCTGCTGGCGCGCGTGCGCGCGCAGTTCGACCTCGCCATGCTGTTCATCACCCACGACCTGCGCGTGGCGGCGCAGATCTGCGACCGCATCATGGTCATGCACGATGGCGTGGTGGTCGAGCAGGGCCCGACGCGCGAGGTCTACACCAAGCCCCGTCACGACTACACGAAATCGCTGCTCGCGGCCGCGCCGGGGCGCAGCGTGGCCTTCCTGGCCGGCGCCTGACGGCCCGCCCGCGCGGCTCAGTCGAGCCGGTGGCTGTCGATCGTGGCGATGTCGTGCGCGGCAAAGCTCTCGCGGGTCTTGCGCATCGAGCCGTCGACGTCGATGCCGCGGCAGGCGTCTTCGATGACGACCGCCTGGAAGCCCAGCTTGAGCGCGTCCTCGGCTGACCAGCAGACGCAGAAATCCAGCGCGAGGCCGGCGAGGAACACGCGCTCGAGCCTGCGCTCGCGCAGATAGCCGGCCAGCCCGGTGGGGGTGGCGTGGTCGTTCTCGAAGAAGGCCGAGTAGGAGTCGATTTCCGGGTCGTAGCCCTTGCGGATGATCATCTCGGCATGGCGGACGTCGAGGTCGGGGAGGAACTCGGCGCCCCGGGTGCCCTGGATGCAGTGGTCGGGCCAGAGGATCTGGGGGCCGTAATCCGCCTCGATGGTCTCGAGCGGCTTCCTGCCCGGATGCGACGAGGCGAAGGAGCTGTGGCCCGCCGGGTGCCAGTCCTGGGTCATGACGACGTGGCGAAAACGCCTGGCCAGCCGGTTGACCGGGCCGACCACGGCCTCGCCGTCGGGCACGGCGAGGGCGCCGTCCGAGGCGAAGTCGTTCTGAAGATCCACGGCCAGCAGCACGTCCCGGTCGGTGATGCTGACGCTGTCGGTCATGCCTGGCTGCCTTCGTGCTCCTCGAGCCATTCGTCGACTTCCTCGGCAAGGTGGCGCAGGCGGGCGCCGACGCGCACGGGATAGCCCGGCCCGGCCTCGAGCCGCTGCATGTGGCCGGGCAGGCGGGCAAGCTCGCGCGCGGCGCGGCTGCGGGCCTCCTCGAGGTCCGGCTGCGTCCCGATGCGCCGCCCGCCCCGCATCACTGGGCGCAAGAGCTCTTCGCCCTCGTGGGTGTCGTCCTCGGTCGAGAGCGTGTCGCCCGCCATGCGGCCATCGGCGCCGTAGCTGCGCCAGACCTGCTTGCGGCCCGGCCAGGTGACCTTGCCCGAGGACTTCTTGCGCCGGGCGATGCCGTCGTACTCCTCGAGCTTGTAGGCCGAGTCGAGCGAGGCGGCGTCCACCGAGGTGGTCAGACTGGTGCCGACGCCGAAGCCGGCGATCGGTGCGCCGCCACGCACCAGGGCGGCGATCCGGTCCTCGTCGAGCCCGCCCGAGGCGAAGATGGTGACGTCGCCGAGCCCGCCATCGTCGAGAATCCTCCGCACGCTGTACGCCAGCGCCTCGAGATCGCCCGAGTCGAGACGCACGCCCTGGATGGCGATCCCGGCCTCGGCGAGCTTGGGCGCTAGCGCCACGACCTTCTTGGCGCCCTCCTCGGTGTCGTAGGTGTCGATCAAGAGCACGAGGCCCTCGGGCCGGGCGTGGGCGAAGGCCTCGAAGGCTTCTGTTTCGTTGTCAAAGGTCTCGACGAAGGAGTGCGCCATGGTGCCGTAGATCGGCACGCCGAAGTCGCGCCCCGCCTCGACCGTTGCGGTGCCGGTGCAGCCGGCGAGGTACGCGGCGCGGGCGGCGAGCAGCCCGGCCTCGGAGCCGTGCGCCCGGCGCAGACCGAAATCGACCAGCGTGCGGCCCTGGGCCGCCAGCACCATGCGCGCGGCCTTCGAGGCAATCAGGGTCTCGAAATGCAGGAGGTTGAGCAGCCGGGTCTCGGCGTACTGGCCCACGGGCAGGGGCGCGGTGAGGCGCAGGATCGGCTCGTTGGGAAAGAACACCGTGCCCTCGGGCATGGCGTGGACGTCGCCGGTGAAGCGCATCCCGGCGAGGTAGTCGATGAAGTCCCGGCTGAAGCGGCCGGTGGATTTCAGCCAGTCGAGCTCCTCGGGCCTGGCAGCGAGGTCCTCGAGGAACTCGAGCGACTGGGCAAGGCCCGCGGCGAGCAGGAACTGCCGGCGCTCGGGCAGCTTGCGCACGAAGAACTCGAACACGGCCGTGCCGGTCTTGCCGGCCTCGAGATAGGCCTGCATCATGTTGAGCTGGTAGAGGTCGGTCAGCAGGAAGTCGTGCACGAGCGTCATCGGCCGTGGTCCTGTCGCTGGGCGGGCGGCGTCGGGCCGCGGACTTTGCGTCTGTCGCGGGACCCTATGCCGTCGATGCGCAGATTGCCAGCGGCGGCGCCTTCGGGCCAGCGGAATCCGCCTCCGCCCCGCCCGCCCGGTCCCCAAGCCTGTGGACCGGGGCGCAGCGCCGCGCTAGCCTTGGCCAGGGCCGGCTCGGGGAGCGGACGCAACGTCGATGAACATGACATCGCATGACGTCAGGTGCCTCCCGGGCGACATCGACGGGCACAGGAGGGCCGAAATCATCGCCGGTGGCGCGACGCTGGCCGAGCTGGAGCAGGTGGCCTTCCCCCTGACATGCCGGACCGGCGTGACCGGCGAGGTGCGGCGACCGATGAGCGGGCGGGCGCTGAGGATCCGCGAGCCGGTGCGGCGCGACGAGGACGCCGACGAGGAGCCCTGATCCGGGCTGGACGCTCTTGGTCGCGGCGTTGGCCACGAGGGAGGACGGGCATGACATTTGCGCCGCTCGAGGGCGTCCGCGTGGTCGAGATGAGCCACATGATCATGGGGCCGTCCTGCGGCATGGTCCTGGCCATGCTGGGCGCGGAGGTGGTCAAGGTCGAGCCGCCCCCGGGCGACCGGACGCGGGCGCTGAGCGGCATGGCGGCGGGGTTCTTCCCGCTGTTCAACCGGGGCAAGCGCTCGGTCAGGCTGGACCTCTCGACCGAGGCGGGGCGCGCGGCGCTGCGCTGCCTGCTGGGCCGCGCCGACGTGTTCGTCGAGAACTTCCGCGACGAATCGCTGGCCAGGCAGGGGCTTTCGCCCGGGGAGCTTGGGCGCGCCTTTCCGCGGCTGATCATCGCCTCGCACAAGGGCTTCCTGCACGGGCCCTACCAAGGGCGCACGGCGATGGACGAGGTGGTGCAGATGATGACCGGGCTGGCCTACATGACCGGGCCAAGCGGGCGGCCCTTGCGGATCGGCACCTCGGGCAACGACATCATGGCGGGGCTGTTCGGCGCGCTGGGCGTGCTGGCGGCGCTGCGCGAGCGCGACCGCACCGGCACGGGGCGCGAGCTGCGCGTCGGGCTGTTCGAGAACTGCCTGCTGCTGGTCGCCCAGCACATGGTGCCCTGGGAGCTCGAGGGCTATGAGGCGCCGCCCATGCCCGAGCGCGACTTCGCCTGGCCGGTCTATGACATCTTCGACACCGCGGACGGGCGGCAGATCTTCGTCGGCGCCATCACCTCGGGCCACTGGGCGAGCCTGTGCGACCTGCTGGACCTGGGCGAGCTGAAAGCCGACCCGCGGCTGCAGAACACCATGGACCGGAACCGCGCGCGCGACTGGACGATCCCGATGATCCGCGCGCGCATCGGGGGGTGGCAGGAGGCGGCCCTCAACGCGGCGCTGGAGGCGCGCGGCATCCCCTTCTCGCCGATCAAGCGGCCGGTGGAGATGTATGACGACCCGCACGTGATGCGCGCGGGCGGACTGATCGAGTCGCGCACCGGCGAGGGGCAGCGCTTCCGCGCGCCCGGGCTGCCGCTCGAGACCGACGGCGCGCCGGTCGCGGCGCCCGCCGACGTGCCCGGCATCGGCGAGCACACCGAGGCGGTGCTGCGCGAGGCGGGCTGCGACGAGGCGCTGATCCGCGAGGTGCTGGGGGCGGCGGGATGAGCGGCGCACGCACCCTCCATGACAAGCTGTGGGACGAGCCCGTGGTGCGCGAGGGGCGGACCGCACGGCGCCGATCCGGATCGGCCGGCCCCTGGTCTGCGGGCTTGACGGGATTGCCGCCACGTTGACTCATGGCGACGAAATCGCGGCGCACGAGGTGTGGCTCGACGCCGAGCGGCACGGGCGCAGGCCGGAGTGGGCGTAAGGGGGGGCCGGCGGAGCCTGCCGGCAAGCAACGGGAGAAAGCACGATGCATCTCAACAAGCGGCAGTTTCTCGCGGGCAGCGCGGCGCTGGCGGGGTCTATGACGCTGTGGCGGGTGTCGGCACGGGGCGCAGGCCTGCAGCAAGTGACGGCTGCGCACTCGGTCAACACCACGATCTACGCCGCGCACATGGTCGCGACTGCCAAGGGCTTCGACAAGGAGGAGGGCATCAAGCTCAAGGTGATCGAGGCGCTGGGCGGCTCGAAGGTGCGCCAGATCCTGGCGGCGGGCCAGGTGAGCTATGCGCTGGGCGACTCCAGCCATCCGCTGCAGCTCACCAACCGTGGCCTGCCCGCGAAGATCCTGATGGCGACCGACAACCGCTGCTCCTACGCCAACATCGTGGTGCGCAAGGATCTTTACGACAAGGGCATCGACTCGGTCGCCAAGCTGGCCGACTACAAGCGCAACGGCGGCAAGCCGGTCATCGCGGCCACCGGCATCGGCTCGGGCACCTGGGTCTACGGCACCTACGTGCTGGAGCAGCACGGCGTCGGCGACAAGTTCAACTGGGTCGCGGGCGGCGGCTCGAAAACCATGCTTGGGGGCCTCAAGGCCGGCACGTTCGATGCGATCATGGCCGTGCCGATCTGGATCTTCGAGGCCGAGGACGGCGGCTATGGCAAGACCATCTACGACATCAGCGACGCGGCGTCGTGGAAGAAGGTCTTCGGCGGCAACATCCCGGCCACGGTGATCTATGTGCTCGAGGACACGATCACCGCGAACAAGGTGCTGACCGCGAAATACGTGGCCGCCATGTACAAGTCGATGCAGTGGCTGGGCGCCTCGAGCACCGACCAAATCTACCAGGTGATCGGCGAGCAGATGCCGCGCTTCGCCGAGGCCACCGTGAAGCGCGAGATCGAGTACTACAAAAAGATCTGGCAGTATGACGGCGACTTCCCCGAGGCCTCGTTCGAGAACGGCGCCAAGGTGTGGTTCCGCGACAAGACCAAGATCGCCCCGTTGCGCTATGGCCAGGTGGTGGACCTGCGCTTCCTCGCAGACGCGCGGAAGGCATGAGGCCAGGCGAGCCGCGGATCGTCCTCGACGGGCTGAGCAAGACCTTCGCTATTGGCCGGGGCCTGACGGTGCCGGCCGTCGAGGGGGTCAGCTATCAGGTCCGCCAGGGCGAGTTCGTGGCGCTGATCGGCCCGTCCGGCTGCGGCAAAAGCACCATCCTCAACATGATTGCGGGGCTGATCCCGCGCTCGGGCGGCTCGATCCGCATCGACGGGCGCGAGGTCGAGGCCGGCCGGCCGACGCCCAGGGTCGGCTATGTCTTCCAGCGCGACACGGTGTTTCCCTGGCGCACGGTCCGGCGCAACATCGCGCTCGGCCTCGAGCTCGCGCGCCGGCCGCGGGCCGAGCGCGAGGCGGAGGTGGCGCGCATGATTGCGCGCGCCAAGCTGTCGGGCTTCGAGGACGCGTTCCCGATCACGCTGTCGGGCGGCATGCGCCAGCGCGTCTCGCTGATGCGCACCCTGGTCATGCGGCCCGAGATCCTGCTGATGGACGAGCCCTTCGGGGCGCTGGATACGCACACCAAGCTGGAGATGCAGAACTTCCTGCTGGAGATCTGGGAGGAGCAGCAGCAGACGGTGATCTTCGTCACCCACGACCTGGCCGAGGCGCTGACGCTGGCGGGCAGGATCGTGGTGCTCTCGGCCCGGCCCGGGCGGATCAAGGAGGTCTTCGAGGTCCCCTTCGCGCGGCCGCGCAACGCCATCACGCTGCGCGAGACGCCACAATACTCGGCGCTGTTCTCGCGGGTGTGGCATTCGCTGGGCGAGGAGTTCCAGCGCAGCCGGGCGGAGGGCTGAGATGGGCGTCTCGCGCCTCTGGGTGAATTTCTGGCGCCTGGCGCTGCTGGCGCTGATCCTCGCCGTGTGGCAGTGGGGCGATGCGGTGAACCAGTGGCTGGTCTCGGGGCTCTCGCCCGGGTGGCAGCGGGCGCTGACCATCAAGGTGCTGGAGCCGTTCTTCATCTCCAAGCCCAGCCAGATCTGGCAGCGGTTCCTGGTGCTCGCCTGCTTCACCGACCGCCACGGCACCTGGCTTGTGGGCGCCGGCGGGTTCGGCGAGTGCCTGGCGCACCGGCCGAACAACCTGTGGTACGCCACCTGGGCGACGCTGAGGAACACTTTCTGGGGCTTCGCCGTGGGGGTCGGCTCCGGCGTGGTGGTGGGGCTGGTCCTGGGGCGGGCGCAGTTCCTGGCCAAGGTGTTCGAGCCCTTCATCGTGGCCTTCAACTCGCTGCCGCGCATCGCGCTGGTGCCGCTCATCGTGCTGGTGTTCGGGCTGGGCGACGCCTCGAAGATCGTGACCGCCTGGGTGATCGCGTTCTTCATCGTGTTCTTCTCCACCTACGAGGGGGCGAGGGCGGTCGACCGCGACCACATCAACGCGGCGCGGCTGCTCGGCGCCTCGCACTGGCAGGTGACCTGGACGGTGGTGGTGCCCTCGACGCTGGCCTGGGTGTTCGCCGTGCTGACGCCGGCACTGTCCTTCTCGCTGATCGGGGTGATCATCGGCGAGTTCATCGGCGCGCAGGTGGGCCTGGGAAAGATCATCATCGAGGCCGAGGCGACGCTCGAGACCGCCGACATGATGGTGGCGCTTCTGGTGCTGATGTTTATCGGCGTCGCGCTGGCGCTGCTGATCCGGCGGGTGCAGGCCTATCTGCTGCGCTGGCAGGCGCAGTTCAGCGACCGCGGATAGCCCGGCGCCTGGCGCAGAATCCCCGGCGTCCGATCCGGCCGTCCGGTGCCGCTTGCCAAGGGGGCCTGGCGGACACGATGCTTCTCCCGCGGGCAGGTCGCATGGTATGCACTGCGCGGGGAGGCGGGCCGATGGTGCGCAGGCAGGAGATGCTGGCCGTATTGCTCGGCGTGGCGGTCAGCGCCGTGGGCGCGGCGCTGGCGGCGGCGGCGGGTGCCGGCCCGCTGGCGATCGCGGTTGCCGCCTTCGTGCCGGGCCTCGTCGCGGCGCTGGCGCTGCGACCCTCTGGCGGCGCGCGGTCGGCGGCGCCGGCGGCGACGCTGCGGTCCGAGGCGGCTGGGCGCCCGGGGCAGGGGGCGGAGCTTCTCGCCGGGCTGCCGCTGCCACTGATCGTTCTCGACCGGCAGATGCGGCTGCGCTTCGCCAACCGGGCTGCGGCCGAGATGTTCGGGCCGGTGGCGGCCGGCGCGCCGCTGTCCTCGCTGCTGCGCGCCCGCGCCCTGGCCGACGCGGCGGCGGCGGTCGCGCGGGACGGCGAGGCCCGCGCCGTCGAGTTCACCCACATGCAGACGCGCGAGGAGCGGGTGCTGGTGGCGCATGTCAGCCCCGTGGCCGGCAGCGTCGCCGAGGACGGAGCGGCGCTGATGGTGCTGGTGGAGGACCACACGCGGCTGGCCCGCATCGAGCAGATGCGCCGCGACTTCATCGCCAATGCCGGCCACGAGATGAAGACGCCGCTGGCCTCGCTCAGCGGGTTCATCGAGACCTTGCAGGGGCCGGGGGCCGACGACCCGGAGGCCCTGGGGCGCTTTCTGCCGATCATGGCCGCGCAGGCCGAGCGCATGAAGCGGCTGGTCGAGGACCTTACCTCGCTGAGCCGGATCGAGATGAACGAGCATGTGCGGCCGCGCACCGCCCTTGATCTCGGCGCCCTGGTGCGCGACACGGCTGATGCGATGCAGCCGCTGGCCGACGCGGCCGGGGTGGGGCTGGAGGTCGAGATGCCCGATGAGGGACCACGGGTCACCGGCGAGCGCGACGAGCTTGGCCAGCTGTTCGCCAACCTGATCGAGAATGCCATCAAGTATGGCGGCGCGCCGGGTCCGGTGATCCTGCGTCCGGCCCCCGACGAGCCAGGCCGGCGGTCGATGGCGGGCGTCGCGGTGGTCGACCGCGGCCCGGGCATCGCGCGCGAGCACATCCCGCGGCTGACCGAGCGATTCTACCGGGTGCCGGGCGCGGCGCGCGGCAAGGAGGGCACCGGGCTGGGTCTTTCCATCGTCAAGCACATCCTCAACCGCCACCGGGGCGACCTGACCATCCGCTCGACGCCCGGCGACGGCGCGAGTTTCACCGTCTGGCTGCCGCGCGCAGCCGGGCCGGCCGCGGGCGCCACCGCAGAGGCGGCCCGGCAGCAGGCCCCTGCCGCGCCTTCGCCATGACAGCGCGCCCTGACGGCGAGGGTCTTTACCGATCCGGACAAAACGGGCAGGGACGGTTATAAGAGAGGCAAGTTCAGCGGAACCGAAGGCGATCATGGGCGAGCATATAGTCAGGGCGTTTGACGAGGACCTCACGGAGGTCCGCGCGAAGATCTCGGAGATGGGCGGGGTTGCCGAGGAGCTGCTCTCGGGGGCGCTGCGGAGCGTGCAGGAGCGCGACAGCGGGCTGGCCGAGGAGGTGATCCGCGGCGACAAGCGGCTCGACGCGCTGGAGATGGAGGTCGAGGAGATGGCGACGCGGGTGATCGCGCTGCGCCAGCCGATGGCGCAGGACCTGCGCCTGCTGATCGCCTGCCTCAAGCTGTCCTCGACCATCGAGCGGATCGGCGACCTGGCGAAGAACGTGGCGCGGCGCAGCCTGCACCTGACCAGGACGCCGCCCACCAGCGTGTCGGGCTCGATGGTGCGCATGGGGCGGCAGGCCCTGGGGCAGCTGACGCAGGTGCTGGACGCCTGGGCCAGGCGCGACGTCGAGGCTGCGGTGGCGGTGTGGCGGCGCGACGCCGAGATCGACGAGGCCTACAAC
>NZ_JBZSYN010000130.1:0-13603 GCF_058622915.1 Thermohalobaculum sp.
GAAGCGGTCATCGGGGCAAGCGGGTCGGATCCGCCTCGAGAACGTGATTTTGACCCGCACCCCGTCGCCGGCTAGGTGGTGCGGGGTGTGGACGACGACGTCTGCATCGACCGGAACCGCCCAAGGAGATCGCGCATGGGCAACCAGTGGCAGTACCAACTGCGGCTTTATCTGGACGACGCCTTGTCCGCAGCGGCGCGCGCGGGCGCCGATGATCCGGCGCTGGCACCCCTGCGCGCGGTCTTGCGCAAGCATCAGGCGGCGTTGAAATGCCAGTACGACGCCTTTGCGGCCTATGTCAGCGAAGCGGAGCGAGAGGGGCCGGAGCACTACCCCCTTTACGCCTGGACAAAGGCGACAATCGAGGACCCTCGGAAGAAGGCGAAGTACCTCAACTCCTTCACGCTCTATGTCGACGGCGAGGAAGTCTACGCCAGGGCCAGGGCGGAGGCGCTGGAAGCGGACCTGAAGCCGCTCGTGGACGGCAAGACGATCCTTCGGCTGTCCAGGCACGACACCAACCCCGCCAACAACCCCCAGCCACCAAAGCGCTATCGCCGGTAGGGCCATCGTCGCGCCCCGGACCCGTGCGCAGACCGCACAGCCGGTCTCTACCCCTGCGGCTGGCCGTCCTGCCCCCCTGTGACGCAGCCGGCTCGACAGGCATGAGCGACGCCCGGCCGACGGTCGTCGAAGGTCGGACTCTGGCAGATGTTGTTGAAAAGCTCCCGCGGGCGCTCACGCCCCACCCCGCCATCGCCCGGCGATCCGAAGCCGGGCGCAAGGCCGTAAACTCCTACAGTCCGACTATAAGAATTAACCATGCCGGGGCGCGCAGAGGCGTCCGGCGCGACTTTCCTAGGATTAACGGATTTCCTGTCAACCGTTGTTAACACGGGGTCCGCGGCCGGCGATGTTCACCCGGGTGAACACGGGGCTCCCGCCCCGCCTGAGCCCCATGGGACCGGAGGTGGGCGCGCCCAGCGGTCGCCGCTTCAATAGCTGTAGTCGGCGTAGATGCGGTCGAGATCGCCGCCCCAGGCGCCCTCATAGCGCTCCAGCAGCTCCTCGGCGGGGGTGCGGCCCTTCTCGACGATCTCCTTGAGCGCGTTGAGGAAATGCGCCTCGTCGCCATCGAAGTCGTGCGCCCGGGCGCGCGCCGTCAGGCCCTGCTCGGCAACGCCCAGCACGTCGCGGGCGACCTCCCTCAGCGTGCGCCCGCCGATCCTGGCCTTGAGCCCGACGCGCACCGCCTCGACCCTCAGCTGCGCGCGCTCCTCCGCCGTCCAGTCCCTGGCGATCTGCCAGGCGGCGTCGAGCGCGGCGTCGTCATAGACCAGCCCCACCCACAGCGCCGGCAGTGCGCACAGCCGCCGCCACGGGCCGCCGTCGGCGCCGCGCATCTCCATGAACTTCTTGATCCGCGCCTCGGGGAACAGCGTCGTCAGGTGGTCGGCCCAGTCCGACATGGTGGGCGTCTCGCCCGGCAGGCCCGGCAGCTCGCCCTTCAGGAAGTCGCGGAAGGACTGCCCCGCGACGTCGATGTAGCGCCCCTCGCGGTAGACGAAATACATCGGCACATCAAGCGCATAGTCCACATAGCGCTCGAATCCGAAGCCGTCCTCGAAGGCAAACGGCAGCATTCCGGTGCGGTCGGGGTCGAGGTCCTGCCAGCAATAGCCGCGATAGGATAGCACGCCTGCGGGCCGGCCCTCCCAGAACGGCGAGTTGGCGAACAGCGCCGTGGCCACCGGCTGCAGCGCCAGGCCGACGCGCAGCTTTCGCACCATGTCGGCCTCGGAGGCGTAATCGAGGTTCACCTGCACCGTGCAGGTGCGGAACATCATGTTGAGCCCGCGCGAGCCCACCTTGGGCATGTAGCGGCGCATGATGCCGTAGCGGCCCTTGGGCATCGTGTCCATGTCCTCGTGGCGCCAGATCGGGGCCGCGCCCAGCCCGATGAAGCCGGCGCCGATGGCGTCGGCCACCTCGCGCACCTGGGCCAGATGCGTGTTCACCTCGTCGCAGGTCTGGTGCAGGTTCTCGAGCGGCGCGCCCGACAGCTCGAACTGCCCGCCGGGCTCGAGGCTGATATTGGCGTCGCCCTTGACCAGCCCGATGATGTTGCCGCGCTCCTCCACGGCGGTCCAGCCGAAGCGGTCGCGCATCCCCTCCAGCATGGCGCGCACCGAGGCCGCGCCCTCATAGGCCAGCGGCTTGTGGTCGCTCAGCCGGTAGCCGAACTTCTCGTGCTCGGTGCCGATGCGCCAGGCCTGCCGCGGCTTGCAGGCGGACTCGAAATAGCCCACGAGGTCCTCGCGGCTCTCGATCGGCCCACCGCCCTGCTGCGGGATTGACATGGGTGGCGCCCTCTTTCTTCACGTCAACACCGCCGGGACCTAGCCCGCCCCGCGTTAATCGGCAAGACCGCCACCGCCGCAGGAGCGAATTTTCCGCCGCGCCCGGCGTGGGATGATTTTTCGCCGTGCGACGCGCCGGACTCTTTTCCCCGGCGCGTTGATGCTGCATCTTGAGTGTGAGCCGCAAGCTGCAGCCGAGCATGCAAAGACGCCGATGCGAAGGAGTGACGCGATGAGATCCCAGATCCGACTTGCCGTGCTCGTGCCGGGCGCATTGGCCGCCAGCCTGACGCTGGGCGCCTGCGCCCGCCAGATCAGCGGAAACACCGTCACCGGTGCCCAGGCCGGCGAGGTGATGCGCACCGAGGTCGGCTGGATCGAGAGCGCCCGGCCCGTGCAGCTGCAGGAGCACGACCAGCTGCAGCAGAACGTCACCGGGGGCGCCATCGGCGGCGCCGCGGGCGGCCTGCTCGGCTACGAGATCGGCGGCCATGGCTGGGGCCGGCTGCTGACCACAGGCGTCGGCGCACTGGCCGGGGCCACCGCCGGCGCTTTGGCCGAGAAGGGGCTGACCCAGCAGACGGCCATGGAATACGTGTTCCGCAACGAGATCGGCCAGCTCAAGACCGTGGTCCAAGGCCCCGAGCCGCGCCTCGTGCCCGGGCAGAAGGTCTATCTGCAGATCTCCAACCGCGGCCGCGCGCGGTTGGTCCCCGCGGGGGCCTGAGGCCCGGCCCCAAGGCCGAGCCCGATGCGCCGCAGCCGGCACCCCGGCCGCGGCGCACGCCCGGTCAGCCGCCGAAGCTCTTCTTCAGCGCGTCCAGCCCGGCCTGGTAGATCCCCGCCGTCACCTCCTCCGCGTTGTCCGCGGTCGGCGTGAAGCTGCCGCTCCAGGTGATCTCGGTTCCCGCGCCCACGGTGTTGACCTCGAGCTTCGCCTCGTAATGCGCCACCGGCAGGGGGCTGCGCACGATCGCGTAGGTATAGGCATGCGTGCCGTGCCAGATCAGGTGCTCGAGGATGCGCGCCCCGTCCGTGGTGGTCAGCACGCGGAACTCGTCGTCGCCGATCACGGCGCGCTCCGACTTGGCCACGCCTGGGTGCCAGGTGTCGATGCGGTGGAAATCGCCGATCAGCCGCCAGACCTCGGAGGCCGGGGCGGCGACGGTGACGCTGCGCGTCACGATGCGGGTATCGCGGGCCATGCGTGCTGTCTCCTGCGCTGGGGCGTCAATAGACCACGACCGAGCGGATCGACTCGCCCGCCCGCATCAGCTCGAAGCCCTTGTTGATCTCGTCGAGGCTCAGCGTGTGGGTGATCATCGGGTCGATCTCGATCTTGCCCTCCATGTACCAGTCGACGATGCGCGGCACGTCGGTGCGCCCGCGCGCGCCGCCGAAGGCGGTGCCGCGCCAGACCCGACCGGTGACCAGCTGGAAGGGCCGGGTCGAGATCTCCGCGCCCGCCGGTGCCACGCCGATGATGATCGACTCGCCCCAGCCCTTGTGCGCGCATTCCAGCGCCTGGCGCATGGTCTTGACGTTGCCGATGCACTCGAAGCTGTAGTCGGCGCCGCCCTTGGTCAGGTCCACCAGATAGGGCACCACGTCGCCGTCGACCTCCTTGGGGTTGACGAAGTCGGTCATGCCGAAGGCCTCGGCCTGGGCCTTGCGGCCGGGGTTGAGGTCGACGCCGACGATCTGGTCGGCGCCCGCCAGCCGCAGCCCTTGGATGACGTTGAGGCCGATGCCGCCGAGGCCGAACACGACGCAGCGCGAGCCGATCTCGACCTTCGCGGTGTTGATCACCGCGCCGATGCCGGTGGTGACGCCGCAGCCGATATAGCAGATCTTGTCGAACGGCGCGTCCTCGCGCACCTTCGCCAGCGCGATCTCGGGCAGCACCGTGTGGTGCGCGAAGGTCGAGCAGCCCATGTAGTGCAGGATCTTCTCACCGTCGGGCGTCGAGAAGCGCGAGGTGCCGTCGGGCATCACGCCCTGGCCCTGGGTCGCGCGGATCGCCTGGCACAGGTTGGTCTTGCGGCTCAGGCAGTAGTCGCACTCGCGGCACTCGGGCGTGTAGAGCGGGATCACGTGGTCGCCCTTCTTCAGCGATGTCACGCCCGCGCCGACCTCGACCACCACGCCCGCGCCCTCGTGGCCCAGGATGGCCGGGAAGGCGCCCTCCGGGTCGGCCCCCGACAGCGTGAACTCGTCGGTGTGGCAGATGCCGGTGGCGCGGATCTCGACCATCACCTCGCCGGCCTTCGGCCCGCCGACCTCGACTTCTGTGATCTCGAGCGGCTTGCCGGCGCCAAAGGCGACCGCGGCGCGTGTCTTCATGACGTCCTCCCATAACTGGCGGCGAGTCCGTACCCGCCGCGCTGGTGACTAGGGGGACCATGCCAGATGCAGGCGGGCACAGACCAGAGGCAATGCGTCGCTTGCAAGGGAAAAGGCGCCGCCCCTGCGAGCGGCGCCCCAGATTTTGCGCCCCGGATGTTGCCTAGCCAGGCCGCTTTGAGCGGCCGGGGCTCACTCGGCGGCAACCCGCATCGCGGCGCCGTTCAAGCGGCTCTCGCGATAGAACGCCTGCGCCGCGGCGACGCCCGCGCCCAGCTCGATGCGCGCGCCCGCGTCGGCCAGCGCCATCTCGGCGATGGCCAGCGCGGTCAGGCAGGTGCCCTCGTTCAGGTCGCCCAAGTGCCCGATGCGGAACACCCGGCCAGCGAGCCGCGCCAGCCCCGAGCCGAACGAGGCGCGGTAGCTCTCGTAGCCGGCGCGAATCACCTCGCGGGCGTCCACGTCCTCGGGCACCACGACCGCCGAGACGGTGTCGGACTCCCAGCGCGGCTCGGTGGCGCACAGCGTCAGCCCCAAGGCACGCACGCCGCGGCGCACGCCCTCGGCCAGCCGGAAGTGGCGCTCGAACACGTTCTCCAGACCCTCCGCCTCGAGCCGGGCGATCGAGGCCTTCAGCCCGTGGAACAGCTGGGTCGGCGGCGTGTAGGGGAAGAAGCCGTCCGCGTTCATGCGGATCATGTCGGCGAACTCGAAATAGGCGCGCCGCATGGTGGCGGTCTTCGCTGCCTCGAGCGCCTTCTCGCTCACCCCCAGCATCGACAGGCCGGCGGGCAGCATGAAGCCCTTCTGCGAGCCGGCCACCGCGAGGTCGACGCCCCACTCGTCCATGCGGAAGTCGACCGAGCCGATCGAGGAGACGCCGTCGACGAACAGCATCGCCGGGTGCCCGGCCTCGTCCATCGCCGCGCGCACCGCCGCGATGTCCGAGGCCACGCCGGTCGCGGTCTCGTTATGCGTGGCGAACACCGCCTTGATGGCGTGGCCCTTGTCGGCCTCGAGCACGCGGCCATAGTCCTCGGCCGGCACGCCGGTGCCCCAGGCGCAGTCGATGACGTGGACGTCGAGGCCCAGCCGCTCGGCCATCTCGACCCACAGATGGCTGAACTGGCCGAAGCGGCTCATCAGCACCTTGTCGCCGGGGCTCAGCGTGTTGGTGATTGCCGCCTCCCAGGCGCCGGTGCCCGAGGAGGGGTACATGAAGACCCGGCCCGTGCGCGTGCGGAAGATGCGCTTGAGGCCGGCGAGCAGCGGCTTGGTCAGCTCGCCGAAGTCCGGCGCCCGCATGTCCTCCATCGCAACGTTCATCGCGCGGCGCACATCCTCGGGGATGTTGGTCGGGCCGGGTATGAAGAGATGGGTGAAGCCGGTTTTCATCGTGGGTCCTCTCGTGATTCGCGGCGCGCCGCCAGGGCGCATTCGAGGGCGCATTCGGGGCGCGTTCCGGCTTGCCCTTAGCACGCGGCAGGGCCGGGAGGCGACGCAAACCGGGTCGATCTGTTGTGCTGGTGGTTTACAAGGCGCGGAGTTGTAACTAAAGTAAACAAACTTCCACACAGCGGAAAAAGTCCGGCCCCCATGCCCAAGACACGCAAGAACTTCGTCGGCCCGCGGCTGCGCCAGCTGCGCCGCGAGCACGCCCAGACCCAGGCCGAGATGGCGCGCGCGCTCGGCGTCAGCCCGGCCTATGTGAATCTTCTGGAGAACAACCAGCGCAGCCTCTCGGTGCAGGTGCTGATGCGGCTGTCCGAGGTCTATGGCGTAGACTGGCGCGACCTGCTCAAGGACGACACGCCGACGCTGCTGGCCGACCTGCGCAACGCTTTCCAGGACCCGGTCTTCGCCGCCACCCGGCCCGATCTCGAGGAGCTGCGCGCCGCGCTCGACCACTGCCCCAACGTGGCGCGCAGCCTGATGAACCTGCACCGCAACCACCGCTCGATGACCGAGCGGCTCTTGGCCATGACCGGCGGCGACATCGACGCTGCTCAGCGGCTCACCGGCTCCACGCCCGAATCGGTGGTGCACGACCTGTTCCGCGCGCATCGCAACCACTTCGCGCCGCTCGAGGCGGCGGCCGAGGCGCTGCGCGCCGGCGAGCGGGTCGAGACCGGCGAGCTCTACGGCTGGCTCAAGCGCCAGCTCGAGCAGCGGCTCGGCATCCGGGTCGAGCCGGTGCCGATCTCGGCCATGCCGCACGCGCTGCGCTTCTACGACGAGCGCGAGCGCCGGATCCTGCTCTCCGACGGGCTGGACTACACCAACAAGGTGTTCCAGATGGCCCATGTCGCCGGGCTGATCCAGGAGCGCGAGACCATCGACGCGCTGATGCGCGAGGCCGCCGTCAGCGGCACGCGCGAGCAGGCGCGCTGCCGCGTCGAGCTCGCCAACTACTTCGCCGCCGCGGTGCTCATGCCCTACGAGCCCTTCCTCGCCGAGGCGGAGGAAACGGGATACGACATCGACCACCTCGCCGCCCGCTTCGGTCTCTCGTTCGAGCAGGTCTGCCACCGGCTGACCACGTTGCAGCGCGACGGCGCGCAGGGCGTGCCGTTCTTCTTCCTGCGCATCGACAAGGCGGGCAACGTGACCAAGCGCTTCAACGCCACCACCTTCCACCTCGCGCAATACGGCGGCGCCTGCCCGCGCTGGGACATCCACATGTGCTTCCGCACCCCAGGCCGCGTCATCCCGCAATTCGTCGAGATGCCCGACGGCTCGCGCTACTTCACGGTGAACCGCACGGTGGACCGCCCGGTGCTCGGCCGCGAGACGCAGGACAACCGCCTTGCGGTCACTCTCGGCTGCTCCATCGAGCACGCCGGCAAGCTGGTCTACGCCCAGCCCTTCCAGCTCGGCGAGCCGCACCTGTTCACGCCGATCGGCATCAACTGCCGGCTGTGCCCGCGCCAGCACTGCGCCCAGCGCGCACACCAGCCGATCCTGCTCGAGCTGCCCATCGACGAGCACCGCCGCGGCGAGACCCGCTTCGAGAGCTGAGCGCCCGCGGCGGGGCGCGTCCGACCCGGGGGCCCCGCCGCCGGGCGGGGACCGGCGGCGCACCGCGCACACCACGCTGAAATCTTTTTGCTTTCAAATCAATCACTTGACCACGTGGGCGCGCGTGCCCACCAAGCCCGCGCCCGGGCGGCTTTCCCAACGCCCGCTCAGCTCGCCGGCATGACCACGATGAAATGCGCCCTCTCGCCGTTGGCGCTGACCTCGACGCGGTATCTCCCCGGCGCCATCCGCACGTTGTTGCCATAGTGCCAGTCGGCCTTGCCCTCCTTGATGCCGTACATCGCCACCACCGGCACGCTCGCCTTCATATTGGTCCCCAGATCGATCACGGTGATCCGCACATGCGCGTCGGTCACCGGCGCCCTGGTCTTTCGTGCCAGCACATGCAGCTCGAGATGGTGCCAGCCCGGGCCCGTGGCCATCGTCATCTTGCCGCCGACCATGATCTCGCCCTTGGTCAGGTGCTTGGCCTCGACCTCCTGGGTGGAATACATCGGCTCCATCTGGCCGATGGCGAGATCGAGCCTGTAGTCCTTGGTCACCGTGTGCGCCCTGACCGGTGCGGGGGCGGCCGCCATGGCGGCTAGGGGGACCAGCCCCAGGGCGAGGACGGCAAAGAGGCGGAGAGCGGCCATCGTTGGGCCTCCGGAGCATGCGGACCGCAAGGGTGCCCCCCTCCTGCCCGGATCCGCCGCGCCATGTTACGCCCCTGTCGCCCGATGCGACAGTCAGGATTCGGTGACGCGCCGCACTGGCATGGCCTCAGAAATGGCTCACATGCCCGCCGTCCACCACCAGCAGGTGCCCGGTGACGAAGGAGGCCGCGTCCGAGGCCAGGAACACCGCGGCGCCGCCGATCTCCTCGGGCTGCCCCCAGCGGCCAAGCGAGGTGCGCCCCTTCAGCCAGGCGGCGATCGCGGCGTCCGCCGCCATCTGGGCGTTCGCCTCGGTGGCGAAGAAGCCCGGCGCGATGGCGTTCACGGTGATGCCGTGCGGCCCCAGCTCGGCCGCCAGCGCCCGCGTCAGCCCCACCAGCCCGGCCTTGGACGCGGTGTAGGCGGCATCGCCGCCGCGCGCGATCTCGCCCGCGATCGAGGCGATGTTGATGATCCGGCCCCAGCCCTGCGCCCGCATCATGGGTGCGGCCAGCCGCGCCAGCTCGAAGGGCGCGACGAGGTTGGTCTCCATGACGCGCTCGATCTCGCCCGGCGCGAAGTCGACCAGCGCGCGCCGCGCCCGCGTCCCGGCATTGTTCACCAGGATGTCAAGCCGCCCGTGCGCCGCGCGAATCGTCGTGAACAGCGCCGCGCGCGCCGCGCGGTCGGTCAGATCGGCCGGCTGCGCCTCGGCCGCCCCGCCCGCGTCGCGGATCCCGGCCGCGACCGCCTCGATGGGTGCCGCGGCACGCCCGCACGCCACCACCCCCGCGCCCTGCGCCGCCAGCGCCCGGACGATCGCCCGGCCCAGCCCGCGCCCGGCCCCGGTGACCAGCGCCACCCGCCCCGTCAGATCGAACATGCCTCGTCCGCCTTGCTTGCCGGGCCCGATTTGAGCGCAGTCTGGACGACACCGCAACGTTCATGAAATGAAGGGCGGCAACACAAATGCGCGACAAGGGAGAACGTCATGGATCTGGGCATCCGCGGCCGCAAGGCCATCGTCTGCGCCGCCTCGAAGGGCCTGGGGCGCGGCTGCGCCGAGGCGCTGGCGGCCGAGGGGGTCGAGCTGGTGATCTGCGCCCGCACCCGCGACGTGCTGGAGAGCGCCGCCGCCGAGATCGCCGCGGCCCACGGCGTCTCGGTCACCCCGGTCGCCTGCGACATCACCACCGAGGACGGCCGCGCCGCCGTGCTCGAGGCGCTGCCCGAGCCCGACATCCTGGTCAACAACGCCGGCGGTCCGCCGCCCGGCGACTTCCGCGATTTCTCGCTCGAGGACTGGCGCCGCGCGGTCGAGGGCAACATGCTCACCCCCATCGCCCTGATCCACGCCACCGTCTACGGCATGGCCGAGCGCGGCTTCGGCCGCATCGTCAACATCGCCTCGGCCTCGGTGAAGTCGCCGATCCCCACGCTCGAGCTCTCCAACGGCGCGCGCGCCGGGCTGATCGGCGGGGTCGCGGCGCTGGCGCGCAAGGTGGCCAGGCACGACGTGGTGATCAACAACCTGCTGCCCGGCCCGTTCGACACCGACCGGCTGAGGAACACCACGCGCGGCATCGCCGAGAAAACCGGGCGCCCCGTCGAGGAGATCCAGGCCGACCGCGCCGCGCGCAACCCCGCCGGCCGCTTCGGCACCACCCACGAGTTCGGCGCCGCCTGCGCCTTCCTTTGCTCGGTCCATGCCGGCTATATCGCCGGACAGAGCCTGGTGATGGACGGCGGCGCCTACAACTCGACGCTCTGATCCGCCGGTCGACGCGCGCCGCTGCCCCGGGCCTGACCCGGGGCCTCGCCGTCGCCGCGATCACTGCTGCCCCGGGCCTGACCCGGGGCCTCGGGCCGCTGCCGCCGGCTCCAGGGAGGTCCCGGCTCGCGGCCGGGACCCGTTGCGCGGGGCACGCTCAGACCAGCTCGCCCGCGTCGTCCTTCACCGCCTCCATCGCCACATGGGTCGAGGTCTGCGCCACGAAGGGCAGCGCCGAGATGCGCTCGCCCAGCACCGCGCGATAGGCGGCCATGTCGCCGGTCCTGACCTTGAGCAGATAGTCGAAGCGGCTGGCGATCATGTGGCACTGCTCGACCTCGGGGATCGCGCGCACCGCGCGGTTGAAAGCATCGAGCGCCTTGGCCGTGGTCTCGGTCAGCTTCACCTCGACGAAGGCGATGTGGCCCAGTCCGATGCGCGCGGCGTCGATCACCGCGCGATAGCCGCGGATGTAGCCCGCTGCCTCGAGCCGGCGCATCCGCGCCAGGCACGGCGTCTTCGACAGCCCCACCCGCGCGGCGAGCTCGGTCACCGTGACGCGCCCGTCAACGGACAACTCGCGCAGGATCTTCCGGTCGAGGCGGTCCAGTTTGCCGCTTTCCTGCCTTTTCATAGGTAATTCGTCCGAATTTATCACACAAAGAAGTCCGTAGGCCTGCCGGGCGCACGTGTAAAGACCGAACGCCCTGTGCCATGCTGCTATGCTGCGCGCATCGACCACGCCCCCGGAGGTGCCTTCCATGACCCGCCCCGCCGCCGATCTCAGCGAGCTCCGCGCCCGCATCCGCGCCAACTACCTGCCCGACGAACCGCACGTCGTGCGCGGCCTCGCCGGGGCCGCCGGCCTCGACGCCGCCGCCCGCAAGGCCGCTTCCGGGCACGCCGCCCGGCTGGTGCGCGCGGTGCGCGCCAAGGGCGATGTCGGCCTGATGCAGAGCTTCCTCTCCGAGTATGGCCTGTCCACCCGCGAGGGCGTGGCGCTGATGTGCCTGGCCGAGGCGCTCCTGCGCGTGCCCGACGCCGAGACCATCGACGCGCTGATCGAGGACAAGATCGCGCCGTCGGACTGGGGCAAGCATCTGGGCCGCTCCTCCTCGCCGCTGGTCAACGCCTCGACCTGGGGGCTGATGCTCACCGGCAAGGTGCTGGCCGAGACCGACGAGGGGCTCGCGCGCGTGCTCAGGGGTGCCGTGCGCCGGCTGGGCGAGCCGGTGATCCGGGTCGCCGTCGCCCAGGCCATGCGCGAACTGGGCCGCAACTTCGTGCTCGGCCGCGACATCGAGGAGGCGCTCAAGAACGCGCGCGCCAACGAGGCCAAGGGCTACGCTTACTCCTACGACATGCTGGGCGAGGCGGCGCGCACCGACCGCGACGCGCGGCTCTACCACCTGGCCTATTCCGACGCCATCACCGCCATCGCGCCGGCCTGCGCCTCGGACGACACCCGCGACAATCCGGGCATCTCGGTCAAGCTCTCCGCGCTTCACGCCCGCTACGAGTACGGCCAGCGCGACCGGGTGATGTCCGAGCTGATCGCGCGCGCCCGCTCGCTGGCGCTCTTGGCCAAGTCCGCCAATATGGGCTTCAACATCGACGCCGAGGAGGCCGACCGGCTCGACCTCTCGCTCGACGTGATCGAGGGCCTCATCTCCGACCCCGCGCTGCGCGGCTGGGACGGCTTCGGCGTCGTGGTGCAGGCCTACGGGCCGCGCGCCGCGCCGGTGCTCGACTGGCTGCACGCACTGGCCGCCTCGCTCGACCGGCGCATCATGGTCCGCCTGGTCAAGGGCGCCTACTGGGACTCCGAGGTCAAGCGTGCCCAGGTCATGGGGCTCGCAGGCTTCCCGGTCTTCACCCGCAAGCTCTCGACCGACGTGAGCTACATCGCCAATGCGCGCAAGCTGCTGTCGATGACCGACCGCATCTACCCGCAGTTCGCCACGCACAACGCCCACACGGTCGCTGCCGTGCTCAACATGGCCGCGGACACCGACAGCTTCGAGTTCCAGCGCCTGCACGGCATGGGCGAGGCGCTGCACCAGATCGTGCACGAGTCCGAGGGCACGCGGTGCCGCATCTACGCCCCCGTCGGCGCGCATCGCGACCTGCTCGCCTACCTGGTGCGGCGGCTCCTGGAGAACGGCGCCAACTCCTCCTTCGTCAACCAGATCGTCGACGAGTCGATCCCGCCCGAGACCATCGCCCGTGACCCGCTGGAGGCGGTCGAGAAGCTCGGCAACGCCATTCCCAACCCGGCGATCCCGCGCCCCGCCGACATCTTCGGCAAGGGCCGGATTGCCGCGAAGGGCTGGGACCTGACCGACCCGGTGACGGTCGAGGCGCTCGACGCCGCGCGCCGGCCCTTCCGCAGCCACCGCTGGCGCGCCGGCCCGATGATCGCGGGCGAGGCCACGGGCACCGCGCCGCGCGAGGTCACAAACCCGACCCGGCCCGCCGAGGTGGTCGGCCACGTCACCGATGCCGCGCCCCGCGACGTCGAGACCGCGCTCGGCGCCTCCGCCGACGGCTTCGCCGACTGGGCGGCGCGGCCCGTGGCCGAGCGCGCCGCCACCCTGCGCCGCGTCGCCGAGCTCTACGAGGCCAACGCGCCCGAGCTCTTCGCCATCTGCGCCCGCGAGGCCGGCAAGACCCTGCTCGACGGCGTCGCCGAGGTGCGCGAGGCGGTGGATTTCCTGCGCTACTACGCGGCCGAGGCCGAGCGACTGGAAGGCGCCGGCGCGCCCCGCGGCACCTTCGTGTGCATCAGCCCGTGGAACTTCCCGCTCGCCATCTTCACCGGCCAGATCGCCGCCGCGCTCGCCGCCGGCAACGGCGTCGTCGCCAAACCGGCCGAGCAGACCCCGCTCATCGCCCACCTCGCCGTCACTCTCCTGCACAAGGCCGGCGTGCCCACCACCGCCCTGCAGCTCCTGCCCGGCGACGGCGCGGTGGGCGCGGCGCTGACCGGCAACCCGAAGATCGCCGGCGTCGCCTTCACCGGCGCCACCGAGACCGCCCAGAGCATCCGCACCACCATGGCCCGCACCCTCGCCCCCGGGGCGCCGCTCATCGCCGAAACCGGCGGTCTCAACGCGATGATCGTCGACTCGACGGCCCTCCCCGAACAGGCCGTCCGCGACATCCTCGCCTCGGCCCTCCAGTCCGCCGGCCAGCGTTGCTCGGCGCTGCGCTGCCTCTACGTCCAGCAGGACATCGCCGAGTCGCTGATCGGGATGCTGAAGGGCGCGATGGACGAGCTCCACCTCGCCGACCCCTGGGATCTGGCCACCGACCTCGGCCCGGTGATCGACGCCGAGGCCCAGGCCGGCATCGGCAGCTACATCGACGAGGCCCGCGCCGCCGGCCGGGTGACCAAGGAACTCACCCCCCCCAACACCGGCAGCTTCATCGCTCCCACGCTGATCCGCGTCACC
>NZ_JBZSYN010000131.1:0-5420 GCF_058622915.1 Thermohalobaculum sp.
CTACGGGAATCGAACCCGTGTTTCCGCCGTGAGAGGGCGGCGTCCTGGACCGCTAGACGAAGGGCGCGCGGTGCCGCGTAGATAACGACGGCCCGCGCCGGTTGCAAGCCGGATTTTCAGGCCGGAAGCGCTGCGTCCTCGACGTTCAGCTTCGCCTTGCGCCGCCCGCCCCAGTCGTCGATCTCGAGCCGGCCCGCCAGGTGCACCGGGCGCCGCGCGGCCGCCGTCGCCTCCAGCACCGTGGCGATGCCGCGCTCGGCCGCGCGGAAGGCGATCGCCTCGAGCCTCCCGCCTCCGGGCGCGGTCAGGCGGAGCCGGCAATGCCCCTGCCCGACCGGGCGCAGGCCCTCGATTTCGACCCGGCCGAAGGCGAGCCTGGGCGCCGGATTGGCCGGCCCGAAGGGTCCCGCCTGCTCCAGCCGCTCGATCAGCTCGACGGTGGCACCCCCGGGCGAAAGGGCCCCGTCGAGGCGCAGGTCGGCGGGGCCGGCCGCGCCCGCGCCCTGGGCGGCCAGCCGCTTGGCCAGCGCCTCCATCGCGGCCTCCAGCTCGCCGGTCGCCACCATCAGCCCGGCCGCCATGACATGGCCGCCGCCCTTGGCGAGTTGGCCCTCGCGCACGAGCGCCGCCACGGCCGAGCCGATGTCCACGCCGGCGACCGAGCGCGCCGAGCCCTTGCCCTCGTCGCCCTCGATTCCGATCACCACCGCCGGCCGGTTGAAGCGCTCCTTCAGGCGGCCCGCGACGATGCCCACCACGCCCGGGTGCCAGCCCTCGCCGGCCGCCCAGACCAGCGGCGCCGCGGGGTCGCGCGCCTCGACCTGCGCGATGGCCGCCTCGAGTACGGCCGCCTCGATCTCGCGGCGCTCGCGGTTCAGGCGGTTCAGCGTCTCGGCCAGCGCCGCCGCCTCGTGCGGCGAGGCGGTCGACAGCAGTCTCTGACCCAGCCCCGCCTCGCCCACCCGGCCGCCGGCATTGATGCGGGGGCCAAGCGCGAAGCCCAGGTCCCACGACGTCGGCGGCGCCGACAATCCCGCCACGTCGGCCAGCGCCGCCAGCCCCACCCGGCCGCGGCGTGCCAGAACGCCCAGCCCCTGGCGCACGAGCGCGCGGTTGAGCCCGATCAGCGGCGCCACATCGGCCACGGTGGCCACCGCCACGAGGTCGAGGAAGGCGATCAGATCGGGCTCGGCCTGCCGGCGGAACCGGCCCTTGCCGCGCAGCGCCCGGTTCGCCGCGACCATGAGCAGAAACACCACGCCGGCGGCACACAGATAGCCCAATTCCGAGAGGTCGTCGGGCCGGTTCGGGTTGACCACCGCGGACGCATCGGGCAGCGCCTCGCCGGCGAGGTGGTGGTCGGCGATGATGACATCGGCGCCGGCCGCCCGCGCCGCCGCCACCGGCTCGAAGGACAGCGTGCCGCAGTCGACGCACAGGATCAGGTCGTGGTCCTTCGCCAGCTTGCGCATCGCCGGCACGTTCGGCCCGTAGCCCTCGTCGATCCGGTCGGGGATGTAGGGGGTCGCCTCGATCCCCAGCGCCCCCAGCCAGCCGCGCAGGAGCGCCACCGAGGCCGCTCCGTCCACGTCGTAGTCCCCGAACACGGCGACGCGCTCGCCGCGCATCACGGCGCCGGCCAGCCGCTCGGCAGCCCGGTCCATGTCGGCAAGCGTCGAGGGGTCGGGCATCAGCGCCCTCAGCGTCGGGTTGAGGAAATCCCCGGCCGTCTCGGGCAGCACACCGCGCCCGGCCAATACGCGGCCCACGATCTCGGGCAGCCCCGTCGCCTGGGCGATCGCCAGCCCCAGCCGCTCCACTTCCGGCCCCGGGCCGACCCAGCGCCGCCCGGTGGCCGAGCGCGCCACGCCAAGAAAGGCTCCCCCTGCAACCGGCCCGGAGGTGTCCTCGGCCACCGCCTCCTCAGAAGTTCCGGGTGCGATAGATCAGGCGCCGCACCGAGCCGGTGCGCGAGCGCATCAGCAGCGTCTCCGTCTCGAGATATTCGCCGACCCGGCGCGCGCCCCGGAGCAGCGAGCCGTTGGTCACGCCGGTGGCGGCGAACAGCACGTCGGCCTTGATCATGTCGTCGCGGCTGTACTTGGCGTTGAGGTCCTCGATCCCGGCGCGGCGCGCCCGCGCGATCTCGTCCTCGTTCCTAAAAATCAGCCGGCCCTGAAGCTGCCCGCCCATGCATTTCAGCGCCGCCGCGGCCAGCACTCCCTCGGGCGCGCCGCCCGAGCCCATATACATGTCGATGCCGGTCTGGTCGGGGTCGGTGCAGTGCATGACGCCGGCCACGTCGCCGTCGGTGATCAGCCGGATCGCCGCCCCGGTCGAGCGCACCTCGGAGATCAGCTCGGCATGGCGCGGGCGCTCGAGGATGCAGACGCTGACGTCGCCGGGCTTGCCGCCCTTGGCCTTGGCGAAGACGCGGATGCGCTCGGCCGGCGGCATGTCGAGATCCACCAGCCCGTCCGGGTAGCCCGGCCCGATCGCCAGCTTGTCCATGTAGACGTCGGGCGCGTGCAGCATGGAATAGCGCGGCCCCATGGCCACCACGGTCAGCGCGTTCGGCATCGCCTTGGCGGTCAGCGTAGTGCCTTCGAGCGGGTCGAGCGCGATGTCGACTTCCTCGCCCTTGCCCTTGCCGACCTGCTCGCCGATGTACAGCATCGGCGCCTCGTCGCGCTCGCCCTCGCCGATGACCACCGTGCCCTTGATGTCGAGCATGTTGAGCTGGGCCCGCATCGCCTCGGTGGCGGCATGGTCGGATGCGCGCTCGTCGCCGCGCCCGATGAGGCGGGCGGCAGCGATGGCTGCCGCCTCCGAGACGCGTGCGAGCCCCAGGCTCAGCATCCGGTCCTGGAAGGAGAACTGGTCGTCGGCGGTCGCCATGAAGTCCCTCCATCAATCTGGGCGGGCGCGGGGCGCGTCCTCTCCGGGCTTGTAAGGCGAAGCGGCAGGTGTGCGCAACATACGGTCCTGCCAGATTTCAAGTCCCGCCCCTGTTTACGGCCCTCAGGCCCCCATGCGCGGGTCGAAGCGGAAGGCCTCCTCGGCCAGCACCTCGACCTTGTCCGCATCGGGGTGGGCGGGGTTGATCAGCCAGTTCCGCTCCCCGGGCACCACCGCCGAGGGCACGGCGAGCGCCAGCGTCCGGGCCGAGTCGAGCCAGTCGTCGCCGAACTCCCGGCAGGCGTCCGCGTCGCCCGGCTTGGGCAGCTCGGCCGCCTCCGGCTGCCACAGCTGCGCGCCCTGGGGCAGCGCGAGCTGCACGGCCGTCATTTCCGGCAGCCGCGCCACGCCGCGCAAGGCGGGGGGGAGGTGCACGAAGCTTTCAAGCACCGCCAGCGCCAGGGTCTCCGAGCAATAGACCACGGCACGGCCGGGGCTGTTCCAGCGGCCCCCCGCCAGCCGCGCTCCCTCGCCGTCGAGCCCCGGCGCGTAGTCCGGCCTGACCAGCCGCCACAGGACCCTGCCTCTGGACGCCGGATCAGCCATGCACGCCGTGCGCGAACCGCGTCAGCACCGCCTCGACCTCGCGCGCGCCGACATCGGTGCGCGCCATGCGGATTGGCACCTCGCCGCCCAGCGCCGGGTTTTCCGTGCCGAGCCATTCGTCGGCGACCTCATCGTCCTCGAAGACGAGGCGCGCATGGTCGCGCACGCGCAACAGCCGCGCGATGGCGTCGGCCTCGTCGACCTTCAGCGCCTGATCCTCGGCGAGGCGCCGCTCGAAGGTGCGCCGCGGGATCACCAGCGCCACGTCGGCGCGCGTCAGCCGGCCCTCGCCGATCAGCGCGCGCACCGCCCCCGCGGGCACGCCCTTCTTGATCGCCTCGTAGCTCAAGGGCTCCATCGCTGCGCCTCCGCCATATGCCGTAAATATGATGGCAAATGGCGCAAGCCGCAAGCCCCGCGCGTCAGACCAGGAACGGATAGCCGCCCTCGTGGCGCAAAAGCGCGATCTTGGTCTCGGTGCCGCCGCGCCCGGAATAGCCGCCCAGCCCCTCGGCCGAGAGCACCCGGTGGCACGGCACGATCACCGGCAGGGGGTTGGCGGCGCAGGCCCGGCCCACCGGCTTGCCATAGGTCCCGAGCGCGCGCGCGATCTCGCCATAGGTGCGGGTCTGGCCATAGGGGATGGCGCGCATCGCCGTGCGGACCGCGCCGTGCACCGCATCCTCCGCCGGCGCCAGCGGCAGGTCGAACGCCCTGAGCCGCCCGGCGAAATAGGCGTCGAGCTGGGCGATGGCTTCCTCGAGCAGCGGGCTCGTCCCCTCCGGCGCCGCATTATCCCACGCGACGCGGGCGATGCAGCCGTCCGCCTCGACGACCCTGAGCCGCCCCACGGGCGTGTCAAGCGCGGCGGCCGGCATGCCGGATCTCCTCGTCAGCGGCGATGCCGCTCAAGATAGGCTGCCGGGCGAGCCCGGGGCGACCCGGATCGTGCGGTGCCTCGGTTCCCCGGTATTCTATTTCCCCGGTATTTTGTTCCTCAGCTCGAACTTCTGGATCTTGCCGGTCGAGGTTTTCGGCAGCTCGCCGAACACCACGTCGCGCGGGCATTTGAAGTGCGCAAGCCGCTCGCGGCAGAACGCGATGATCTCCTCGGCCGTGGCCTCCTTCCCGGGCTTGAGCTCGACGAAGGCGCAGGGCGTCTCGCCCCATTTCTCGTCGGGCTTGGCCACCACGGCGACCATGGCGACGGCGGGGTGCTTGTAGATCGCGTCCTCGACCTCGATCGAGGAGATGTTCTCGCCGCCCGAGATGATGATGTCCTTCGAGCGGTCGCGGATCTGGATGTAGCCGTCGGCGTGCTTGACCGCGAGGTCGCCCGAATGGAACCAGCCGCCCCGGAACGCCTCGTCGCTGGCGGTCTGGTTCTTGAGATACCCCTTCATCACCACGTTGCCGCGGAACATCACCTCGCCGATGGTCCGCCCGTCGGACGGCACCGCTTCCATGGTGGCCGGGTCGAGCACGTCGAGCCGCTCGAGCGGCACGTACGGCACGCCCTGGCGCGCCTTCTTCGCCGCCTTCTGGGCCGGGTCGAGCTTCTCCCATTCCTCCTTCCACTCACAGATCACCGCCGGCCCGTAGGTCTCGGTCAGGCCGTAGAGGTGGATGACCTGGAAGCCCGCCTCGGCCATGGCGGCCAGCACCGATTCGGGCGGCGGCGCCGCCGCCGTCATGAAGTTGACCTTGTGCTCGAAGCTGCTGCGCTCCTCGTCGGAGGCGTTCAGCAGCGCCGACATCACGATCGGCGCGCCGCACATCAGGTTCACCTTGTGCTCGGCGATCGCCTGGTAGATCGGCCCGGCGCGCACCTGGCGCAGGCAGACATGGGTGCCCGCCATCACCGACACCGCCCAGGGGAAGCACCAGCCGTTGCAGTGGAACATCGGCAGGGTCCA
>NZ_JBZSYN010000132.1:0-52302 GCF_058622915.1 Thermohalobaculum sp.
ACAGCGGCGCGTGGCGGCGCTGAACGCCCAGCTGCTCGAGCTTCGCAACCAGCTCGGCTCGCTGCAGTCGCTGCTCGACGACTACAAGACCCGCGACTCGAGCCAGAAGATCAAGATCGCCGACCTCGGCGCCCGGCTCAACCAGGCCCTGGCGCGAAAGGTCAGCGAGCTGAGCCGCTACCAGTCGGTGTTCTTCGAGAAGATGGACAAGGTGCTGGGCGGACGGAAGGACATCAAGCGCGTCGGCGATCGCTTCGTGTTCCAGTCCGAGGTGCTGTTCGCGCCCGGCTCGGCACAGTTGCGGCCGCAGGCGACGGCCGAGCTCGACAAGCTCGGCGAGGTGCTGCGCTCGATCGTGAAGGAGGTGCCCAAGGATCTGCCCTGGATCCTGCGCGTGGACGGACACACCGACAAGCGACCGATCGCCAGCGGCAGTCGCTATCACAACAACTGGGAGCTGAGCACCGCGCGCGCCGTCTCGGTGGTGGAGTACCTGATCGACCACGAGAACGTGCCGCCCAAGCGCCTCGCCGCGGCCGGATTCGGCCAGTACCAGCCGGTCGCATTGGGCGATTCGCCCGAGGCGCTGGCGAAGAACCGGCGCATCGAGTTCAAGTTCACCGAACGCTGAGCGGACAGGCGCGGCCGGGCGGAATTCGCCGGCGGTCCTGCCGGGTGGTCCTGCCCTGTGGTCCTGCCGGGCGGTCCTGCCGGTCCTGCCCGAAGCGCACGACGCCTCGGCGGCCGGTTACTGCTGCAAGTCCCTCACACGGCGAGGCTGTGGCGGGCCGGCGTCCGGCCGAAATAGGCGTCGAACTCGGCGGCGATCAGCCGGGTATGGCTGCGCCAGGCCTCGGCGATGGTGAAGCCGCCGCGCCAGGGTTCGAGCGCCCCGGCAGGCGCGCTGGCCACTAGCGCGGCCGCCGTCTCTGCCAGCGGATGCGCGAAATCGCCGTAGCGGCGCTCGAGCTCCTCGATGTCCAGCCGGAAGTGGCACAGAAGCTCCTCGATGGCGTCGCCGCGCACCTGGTCGTCGAGCGTCAACGCGATGCCGCGCCTGGTCGCCAGTCCCCGGTCGAGCGCGCGTAGCTGGTAGGCCGCCGTGATCGGATCGTTCTGCACGTAGCCCTGCGGCAGCAGCCCGATCGCCGAGGCGCCGAAGCCGATCAGCGCATCGCCCTCGTCGACCGTGTATCCCTGGAAATTGCGCCGCAGCCGGCCTTCGTCGCGCGCCGTCGCCAGGGCGTCGCCGGGCAGGGCGAAATGGTCGATGCCGACCGGCGTGTATCCGGCCTCGACCAGCATCCGCGCCGCCCGCGCGGCCTGCACCTGCCGCTCGGCGGGGCCGGGCAGGTCTGCCTCGTCGATCATCTTCTGCCGCTTGGCCATCCAGGGCACATGGGCGTAGCCGAACAGCGCGATGCGGTCGGGCGCCAGCGCGATCACCTGCTCGAGCGTATGAGCGAGGCTCGCTTCGGTCTGCCTGGGCAGGCCGTAGACCAGGTCGACATTGATGCCTCGAACGCCGATGTCGCGCAGCCCCTCGATCACCTCGCAGGTCAGGGCCCGGCCCTGCACCCGGCCGATGGCGTGCTGCACCGCCTCGTCGAAGTCCTGGACCCCGATCGAGGCACGGGTGATGCCGGTGTCGCGGAACGCGGCGAGCCGCTCGGGGGTCATGTCGCGCGGGTCGATCTCGACAGCGAACTCGGAATTTTCTGCGCCCGGAAATCGGCTGTGCACATGGCGCACGAGCCGACGAATGTCGCCCGGCGCAAGCACAGTCGGCGACCCCCCCCCCCAATGCACCCCCGCCACCCGCTGGCTGCCGCCGACAAGTGCCGCTACCGTATCGATCTCGCGCTCGATGGCCTGAAGGTAGCGGCTGACGGGGTAATAGGCCGTCGTGCCTTGCGTGCGGCAGGCGCAGAACCAGCAGAGCTGGTCGCAGAACGGGATATGGAGATAAAACGATATCGCCGCGTTGGCTGGAAGCTCACTGAGCCAACGCCCATATGTCTCGACATCGACTTCCGGCGAGAAGTGCGGTGCCGTCGGGTAGCTGGTATACCGCGGGACACCGCGGGCGAGTGCATTGCTGTCGAAAGGGGCGGAACGAACTGTCATCGTGTGATATTGTTCTGGATCGTCCACTAGGTCATTGATGCATGTCAATGGACATGAAATTGAGCGCTGACACGGAGAAACCTATGCCGGCAATCGCGAAGCTGAAGCTGCGCGACTCCCAAGAGTTGCGCGAACGCTGCGTCGACTGCACGATTCGTCACCGGGCAGTCTGCTCCTACGCGGCGCCGAACGAGCTGGATTTGCTGGATTCCATCAAGTTCTACAAGAGCTTCGAGCCGGGGCAGGAAATCGTTGCCGCCGGCGAGCACACCGATTTTCTCGGCTCGGTGGTCGATGGGGTGGTTGCCCTTTCGAAGACCATGATAGACGGACGGCGCCAGACGGTGGGCCTGATGTTTCCATCGGACTTCGTTGGCCGGCCGATGCGGCCCATTGCGCTTTACGATGCGACCGCCGTGACCCCGGTGAGGCTTTGCCTCTTCGTACGCAGCCGGTTCGAGCAGCTGGTGCGCCAGATGCCATCGCTCGAGAAGCGGCTTTTGGAGATGACGCTGGACGAGCTCGACGCGGCGCGCGACTGGATGCTGCTGCTGGGCCGCAAGACGGCGCAGGAGAAGATCGCGACCTTCCTGACCATTTTGGCGCGCCGCGCCGCGGCGTTGGAGAACAAGCCGGCGGAGGACGGGCTGAACTTTCAGCTGCCCTTGAGCCGCGAGGCGATCGCCGACTATCTGGGCCTGACCATCGAGACGGTCAGTCGCCAGATCACAGCCCTCAGGAAGGCCGGGGTGATCGACCTGATCGACGCCCGCAGCATCCGTGTGCCTGATTACGCGGCCCTGCTCGAGGCCGCCGGGGAGGACGCCGACGGCGGCTGGATCGACTAAGCCGAGGAGGCCGCGAAAGCGGCGGCACGAAGGGGACGGCTCGGCAAAACCGTCGGTGCGGTCCGACAGCAGCCCGTAGCCTCACGCGTCGGCCAGTTCTTCGGCCTTCTTCAGGTCCACGGAAACCAGCCGGCTAACGCCGCGCTCGACCATTGTCACACCGAAAAGCCGGTCCATCCGGCTCATGGTGATGGCGTGGTGGGTGATGATCAGGAAACGCGTCTCGGTGAGCCGGACCATCTCGTCGAGCAGTTCGCAAAAGCGGGTCACGTTGGAATCGTCGAGCGGCGCGTCGACCTCGTCGAGCACGCAGATCGGTGCGGGATTCGACAGGAAGACCGCGAAGATCAGGCTAAGCGCGGTCAGGGTCTGCTCGCCGCCCGAGAGCAACGACAGGGTCGACAGCTTCTTCCCCGGGGGCTGGCACAGGATTTCGAGCCCGGCATCGAGCGGGTCCTCGGATTCGACCATGACCAGCCGCGCCTCGCCCCCGCCGAACAGGTGGCGGAACAGGCGGGCGAACTTCTCGTTGACCTGCTCGAAGGCGGTCAGGATGCGCTCCCGGCCCTCGCGGTTGAGCTCGCCGATGGCGGTGCGCAGCCGCTGGATGGCGGCCTCGAGGTCGTCGCGCTCGGCGCCGATGCGCTCGCGCTCGGCCCGCACCTCGGCCGCGTCCTCCTCTGCCCGCAGGTTGACGGCCCCCAGCGCGTCGCGTTGCCGGCGCAGGCGGGCGACCTCGATCTCTGCCTGATCGGGCGAGGGCAGGTGGTCGGCGCCGTCGATCGAGTCGCGGAGTTCGCTCGGGGTGGCGTCGGCGTCCTCACGGATCCGATGCTCCGCTTCCTCGCGCCGCCCAGCGGCGTTCTCCAGCCGCGCGTCGAGGCGGGCCCGTGCCTCTCGACGCTCCGATGCCGTGCGCTCGGCCTCCCGCTCGGCGGCCTCGGTCTCGCGCAGCCGTGTCTCGCCTTCCGCCAGGGCATCGGCGGCGGTTCGGCGGCGGCCCTCGGCCTTGTCGATCTCGGTGGCCAGCCGTTTGCGCTTTTCGGCAAGTTCGCCCGGCACGACCCCGGCAGCCGCGCGTGCCTCGGCGGTCTCGCCGACGCGCTTTTCCAGCTCGCGCATGCGGCTTCCGGCGTTGTTCAGACGCTCGGCCCAGGAACAGCGCTCGCGATCGATCTCGGCGATCCGCTTGTCCCGCGAGAGGCCCTCGCGGCGCAGCTCGTCGGCGCGGGTGCGGGCGGCCAGCATGGCGGTGCGGGCTTCGTCCACGGCGCCGCGCTTTGCCTCGACGGCGGCGCGGGCCTCGCCGACGTCGTCGAGCTGGGCAAGGGTCGCCTCCGCCTCGGCCAGGGCATCTTCTGCATCGCTGCGCTCGGCCTGCCTGAGCGCCAAAGCGTGGCGCTGTGACTCGCGCTGGCCGCGCCGCATCTCCAACGCCGACTCGGCCTTCGAAAGCGCGCGGGCGGCATCGGCCAGCGTCTGGTCGGCAGTGCGCCGGCGCGCCCGCGCGGCGCTCTCACCGGTTGCCGCCGACTCGAGGGCGCGGCGAGCCGCGCCATGTTTCTCGGCCGCGGCCGAGCGTCGCGCCTGGTGCTCGCTGAGCGTCTTGGTCAAGGCCTTCAACCGGTTGCGCTGCTCGAGGCGCAGCGCAGCGGAAGAGGAGGCATCCGCCGCGCGCATCCGGTAGCCGTCCCAGCGCCACAGATCGCCTGCGCGGCTGACGAGACGCTGACCCGGCGCGAGCGCGGCCTGGAGGGCATCGCCCGCCTCCGGCGCGACCACGCCGACATGCGCGAGACGCCGAGCCAGCGCCGGCGGCGCCTTCACATGGCCTGCCAGCGGCTCGCTCCCCTCGGGCAGGCCGGCAGCATCGGCATAGGCGGAAAGCGTCGCCCAGCCGCTTGCCGCTGCACCGGGCTCGAGCTCGGGGGCCCGCAGGTCGTCGCCGAGCGCCGCGCCCAGCGCGGCCTCGTGGCCCGGGGAGACGGTGACACGGTCGATGAGCTGTTCGGTCTCGCCCGAGTCGTGGGCGATCAGGCGCTCGAGCGCGGTGACCTCGGAGCTGAGTGCGGCGACCTCTCCCTCGGCAGCGGACACGGCCGCGCGGGCCTCGGCCTCCGAGCTCTGGGCGGCGGCGCGGGCGGTTTCGGCGGCCTCGAGCGCCTGTTCCGCCAGGCTTGCCTCGGCGCGGGCATTTTCCTCGGTGGCGCGGGCCTTACCCAACGTCAATTCGAGATTGGCGATTTCGGCCGCCAGCGCCTGTTCGGCTTCGCTGGCCTTGGCGATGTCGGCGTCGATGTGGGCGAGCGTCGCCCTGGCCTCGTCGCGCCGGCGCTCGGCGGCAGCGGCGCGGGCAGCGAGTCGATGCGCCTCCTCGGTCAGGCGGTCGAGGTCCGACTCGTCGGAATTCAGCGCTTCGGCGGCAGCACGCGCGGCGTCCTGGGCCTCGGCCAGGGCAGCGGCGTGGCCCTCGCCGGTGGTTCGGAGTCGGGCTTCCTCGGCATCGAGCCGCTCGACTGAACCCTTGGCATCATGCTCGAGGGCCTCCTCGCGCTCGAGATCGAGCGCGAGCTGGCGGCCGCGGGCGGCGAGCGCGTCGATCTCGGCTTGAGCCTGGGCCGCGCGCTCGGCAAGCTGGTCGTGCTCGATCACAAGGCGCTGGTGCACGGCCCCCGCGACATTGGCCTCGTCGCGCAACGGGGGCATCGCCGCCTCGGCCTGCTCGCGGGCGCGCTGGGCGGCGCGGGCCGTCGCCTCGGCCGTGGCAGCGGACCGGGTGCCCTCGGCGAGCGCGCGCTCGGCCTCCGCGTGCTCGGCCTCAGCAGCTTGCCAGCGCAGGAGCAGGAGCACCGCTTCGGCGCGCCGAAGCTGACTGGCGATTTCGCGGTACCGGCGCGCCTGGCCAGCCTGCCGGTCGAGGCTGCGCAGCTGGGTATCGAGCTGCTCGATCAGGTCGGCGACGCGGGCGAGGTTGCTCTCGGCGGCGCCGAGCTTGAGCTCGGCTTCGTGGCGGCGCTGGTAGAGTCCGGAGATTCCTGCGGCCTCCTCGAGGATCCGCCGGCGGGCCTTGGGCTTGGCGTTGATCAGCTCGGCGATCTGGCCCTGACGCACGAGAGCGGGCGAGTGCGCGCCGGTCGAGGCATCTGCGAACAGCATATGCACATCGCGGGCGCGCACCGTCTTGCCATTCACCGTGAAGGCCGAGCCGATCTCACGGGTGATGCGGCGGCTGATTTCCAGCGTATCCTCGGCATTGAATGCAGCCGGCGCCAGGCGCTCGCGGTTGTCGATCAGGATCTCGACGGAGGCGGTATTGCGCGCGGGTCGCGTCTCGGAGCCGTTGAAGATCACATCTTCCATGCCCTCGCCGCGCATGGCGGTGGGCCGGTTCTCGCCCATCACCCAGCGCAGGGCTTCCAGCAGGTTCGACTTGCCGCAGCCGTTCGGCCCAACAACGCCCGTCAACCCCGGCGTAATGACGAGCTCGGCGGGATCGGCAAACGACTTGAAGCCGTCGAGTCTGAGTTTAGCGAACTGCACGCGGCCTGCCTGCCTCTGTTCTTTTGCGCAGAGTGTGCGGGAAGGCGGGCGCCCATGTCAACGACGTTGGACGTCTATCTGGGGGTTATCCACAGATGAGACACAAGACCTAGGGGAATCGGCGTCGGAACCGCGGACAGCCGTCCGGCGCTGCCCCGGCCTGCTTCAAAGCGCGGCATCGATCAGCTTGGCGAACTGGTCGTAAGGCATTTCGCCGGTATGCTTCTTGCCGTTGATGAAGAAGGTGGGCGTCGCCGTCACGTTATCCTTGGCGGCGTTCGTCTGGTACTGCTGGATCAGGGCGTGGGCGTAGTCCTGGTCCGAGAGGCACTTCTTGATTTGCGTGCTCGAGAGCCCGTTCAGGCGGCCGATCTTGGCGATTTCGTCGCCAATCTGATCCTGTGGCACCCCAAGCCAGACCTTCTGCTTTGTCAGGAAGGTCTCGGCCAGCGGGTAGAACGCCTTGGGGCCGCCGCAGCGCGCCACCATCGACGCCCACAGGCCGTACTTGTCGAAATAGACCTCGCGCAGGATGAACTTCACCTTGCCGGTGTCGATGTAGTGCTGCTTGAACTGCGGAAAGTCTTGGCGCGCAAAGTTGCCGCAGTGCGGACAGGTGAACGAGGCGTACTCGATCACGGTGACCGGAGCGTTCTTGTTCCCCAGCGGAATGTCGCCCATCACCGGGTCGGCGAGCGCCGCGACGGGCAGCGCGGCCAAAGCGCCGGCAACGGCGGCGGCGGCGAGAAGGCGGCGGCGGTCGAGCATCAGCGGCATCGGAGTCTCCTCGAATCGAACAGGTCAGGCGGAGGCGGGCCCGCGCCGGCGCGCGAGCACATGGGCGCCCAAGCGGGTCAGCGCCGCGCGCAGGTCTTCGTTCTCGATGCCGCTGGCGAGTTGCGCGGCGCGGCGCTCCTCGGCCTTGCCCGGCACGACGGCGGGCACGGCAAAAACGGGTGCCGGCTCCGCAAATCCCGGAGCGGGAGCCGTTTGGGTCAACTTGACGCGAGCGACGGCGCGGTAGCCGCAGAACTGGTTCACGCGTTCGCGCACGCGCGGCGCCAGATGCTCGGCTTCGGTCGCCCGGGCCCCCTCGGCATGGATCACAAGCGTCGCCCCGACGCTGCGGTCCCGGGCGTAGGAAACCTTCACCGGTCGGCAGAGGCCGGCCAGATGATCGCCGACGATCTCGTCCCAGCGGGTCAGCACCTGCGGCTCGGCGAAGCCGCGGCCCGCCGCCGCCTCGCCGACCGTTCGCTGGGCGCATGTGGCAGCGGCGAGGAAGCCGCCGGTGCAGCGTTTGTGGGTTCCGGACTTGCCGCGGGCCTTCGCCAAGGTCATGCTCCCGATCCCGGACTCGGTCGCCTTTTGCACGGGCGATCCGGAGGGTTCCGTCTCCGGTTACGACAGATCGCGCGCGAAGGAAAGACGGCGTGAACGAAGAGCCGATGACGAAGGCGCAGGCGCGAAACATGGCCCGGCGGCTGCTCGCCTGGTACGACCGGCAACACCGCGTGCTGCCCTGGCGCGTTCCGCCGGGCGCGGGCGTGCGGCCCGATCCGTATCATGTCTGGCTGTCGGAGGTGATGCTGCAGCAGACGACCGTCGCGGCGGTGCGCGACTATTTCCTGGCCTTCACGCAGCGCTGGCCCACCGTCGAGGCGCTGGCGGCGGCGCCCGTCGAGGACGTGCTCGGCGCCTGGGCGGGGCTCGGCTACTACGCCCGGGCGCGCAACCTGCACCGCTGTGCTGTCGAGGTGGCGCGCCGGGGCGGGAGATTCCCAAGTGACGAGGCGGAACTTCGTGCGTTGCCGGGGATCGGGCCCTACACGGCGGCGGCCGTGGCGGCGATTGCCTTCGATCTGCCCGCGACCCCGGTCGACGGCAATGTCGAGCGGGTGATGGCGCGTCTCTTCGCGCAAACCGATCCGCTGCCGGGCGTGAAGGAGGGGCTGCGGGCCCGGGCTCAGGCATTGAACCCGGAGCGACGCCCGGGCGACTACGCACAGGCCGTGATGGACCTCGGGGCCACCGTTTGCACGCCACGCCGGCCGGCCTGCGGTATCTGCCCATGGCGGGAGAGCTGCCGGGGCAGGGCGCTGGGAATTGCGGAAACCTTGCCGGTACGTGAGGTCCGACGGGCCAAGCCGGTGCGACGAGGCTGGGCCTATGTGGCGTTGGACGCGAATGACCGGGTGCTGACCGTGCGGCGGCCCGACAGCGGCCTGCTGGGTGGCATGCTGTCGCTGCCTTCGAGCGACTGGGGGGCCGAATTGCCGGAGCAGGCGCCACCCCTCGCCGCGACTTGGCACGACGCGGGCGAGGTGCGCCACACCTTCACTCATTTCCACCTGCGCCTGACGGTATTATGGGGCCGGGTCGGCCGGCTTGACGCAAACGCCGTCCCGCTGGAACAGGCGGACCAGGCCATGCCGACCCTGTTCGCAAAGGCGCTGCGACTGGGCCGCTCGGCGGCGACCGCGTGAGTGCTGCAGCCCCTGGCGGGCGGGTCGCCGCGCCCTCGCCGCAGAGGTCGGAATCCGGGCACTCGAACTCCTGCGGTTGCAGGCACGGAGACCCTGCGCCCAAGACTATGGAATCAAGCCGCCAGTGCCCGCCGCGCGCGTGAGAGACGACTCTTCACGGTCCCGGTCGCGACATTCATGCGCTGCGCGATGCCATCATGGCTGAGGCCGGAAAGCACGCTGAGCAGCACCACGCGGCGATCGCAGGGGCGAAGCTGGCGCATGCGCGCCTCGACCTCGCCCAGCCGGTAGTGGAAGTACTGGGACTCCGGCGTCGCGGTTTCTCCGTTCCAGTCTTCGATGGGCAGGTGATGGCCGCGGCGGGCCGCCTTGCGCCGGCCATCGATGTGAAGGTTACGCAGGATCGTGAACAACCAGCGCCGCAGGTCGGTGCCCGGGCGGAACTGTTGCTGGCGCGCCAGGGCACGCTCGAGGCAATCCTGCACCAAGTCTTCCATGTCGGCGCGGTTTCGGGTCAACGCGCCGGCATAGCGCCGAAGATGGGGAATTTCTTCCTGGATCTGTAGCGAGAGGTCGCTCTGCATGCTTCTTCTTTCGCCTCCGCTCGTTGTTTCTAGATGCACGGCTGCACGCCTGTGGGAGTCAGATAATCGACCAGAGGTAAAGTCAACGTATGTGCAGGGTTTCATAACGAAAATTTCATCGGCAAGTAACAATCACTGTTTGCAATACAACAAATGTATACAATGTCCCAATGTCGAAAAACGCATCTATTGTATATAATGACGCAGATTGTAAAGTTACTCATAATGTGTATGCGGGCAGGGATGGCAATCCGGAACCGGCCTGACGGGGCAACGTTTCTGCCTAACAAGAGCTGCATGCGAGGCCGAAAATGACGCAGGCGAAGGATATCATGCACCCGGCCGCCGCCATCGTTTCGGTTGATCAGGCTATTGGCGACGCCGTGGCGACGGTTCTGGGCAAAGGAGGCGGTCATGTCGTGGCCGTCGACGGTGACGAAGTGGCCGGGGTGCTCGACCCTGCGATCCTGTCTCAAGTCGATATGAGGTCGCCGCAACTCAGTCAGGAGATGGTCGGCAACCTGGTGAGCCTGACTTTCCGCACCTGCCGTCCGGACGACACCACGAGCACGATCCGGGACGTGTTCGAGCGATCCGGTGCGGGCGCCATCGTCGTCGTCGAGGGCCATGGGCACGTCGAAGGCATCATCGCGCCGTCGGATCTGCCCGGCATGGCGCGCTGATCATCTCAGTGTGCGCTCTTCGACCAGGCGCACCAGCGACAGCACGCCCAAGGCGAGGAACGCGCCCAGGAAGCCGAGCCCGAAATAGCCCCTGCCACAAGCCATGCCGAGCGCGCCGGCCAGCCACAGGCCGGCGCCTGTCGTGATGCCTCGCACGCCTTCCCCGCGTCGGATAATGGCGCCTGCGGCGAGGAAGGCGACGCCGGAGGTAATCGCCTCGAGCAGGCGCAGGGGGTCCGAGCTGACCCGGGGGGCGTTCCTTTCGACTTCCCCGTAGATCTGGAAGGCGATGATGGTGAACAGCGCCGAGGCAAGCGCGACGATCATATGCGTCCTGAGCCCGGCCGGCCGGTGACGGCTCTCGCGCTCGACACCGATGATGGCCCCGCAGGCGAGCGCCGCCATCAGGCGCAGCAGCGCGTCCGAAAAGCTCAGGTCCAGGGCCCAGACCTGATCCCATATGCTAAATGCCGGCATGGTGGCGTCCTCTTCCGCTGGGTCTCCTGCCGACGAGCCCGGCCGGGGCGGTTCGTTGCCACGGTTATTCGCTGCGCGGCCGGTGCGCCCCCGCACTACGCCTTGCCGGCCTTCCCGTCCTCTTTGGCGCGGAACCGGTTGATCACGCCGCCGGCGGCGAGGAGGGCACGCTCCTCGTCGCTGAGGTCCAGGACGAGTTCGAGCTCCTCGTCATCGGGCTTGAGCGTGACCGTGATGCGATCGGACCCGGCGATGGCGTCGTCAAGACCGGTGAACTGCAGCCGCGTCTCTTGTGACAGCCGGTCGCGGTCGTCAGGGTCGGCGAAGGTCGCCGGCAGCACGCCATAGCTGATCAGGTTGCGCCGGTGAATCCGGGCGAAGCTTTTTGCGATGACGACACGCAGCCCCAGATAGCGCGGCGCAAGAGCAGCGTGCTCGCGGCTCGAGCCCTGGCCATAGTTTTCGCCCCCTATGATCGCGTGGCCTCCCTCGTCCTTCGTTTCCTTGGCGTGCCCCACATAGTCGGGGTCGACATCGCGGAAGGCGAACTCGGCAATGCGCGGGATGTTGGAGCGGAACGGCAGCACCTCGGCGCCTGCAGGCAGGATTTCGTCGGTGGAAATGTCGTCGTCGGCAACGAGGATGACCGGAACCTCGAGCTCGTCGGGTAAGGCGTCCAGCTCGGGCAGGGTGGCGATATTCGGTCCCTTGACCAGCTCGACCTTCCGGGCCTTCTCGGGCGGCAGAGGCTCCTCGAAGGAGTCGCGCGAACGCGTCGGTGTCTCCGGCGGCTCGGTGCTGCGGATGTCAGCTTCGATTTCGCGCGGATCGGTGATACGGCCCGAAAGCGCTGAGGCCGCCGCTGTCTCCGGGCTGCACAGGAAGACACTGTCCTCGCGTGTTCCCGAGCGGCCGGGGAAGTTGCGCGGCACCGTGCGCAGGCTGTTTCGGCCGCTGGCCGGGGCCTGGCCCATGCCGATGCACCCGTTGCAGCCCGACTGGTGCAACCGCGCCCCGGCGGCCAGCAGGTCGAAGAGCTGACCGGTTTTCGCAAGATCGGTGACCAGATCGCGGGTCGTCGGATTGACGTCTAGGGAAACCTGTCTGGGAACCTGGCGCCCGTGGACCATCTCGGCCACGACAGCGAAATCGCGGAAGCCGGGATTGGCGGACGAGCCGATATAGGCCTGATAGATCTCCTCGCCTGCCGCCTCGCGCACGGTGACCACGTTGCCGGGACTGGAGGGCCGGGCGATCATGGGCTCGAGGGCGGACAGGTCGAGCTCGTCCTCGTAGTCGTAGGCTGCATCCTCGTCCGCGACAATTTCCTGCCAGTCGTCCGCCCGCCCCTCGCGCTCGAGAAAGTGGCGGGTCGCGTCGTCGGAGGGGAAGACGGTGGTCACGGCGCCCATTTCCGTGCCCATGTTGGCGATCACGTGCCGGTCCATCGCCGCGAGGCTCTCGAGCCCCGGCCCGTGATATTCGACGATGCGCCCGTTCATGCCGTCGACGTCGTGGCGGCGCAGCATCTCGAGGATCACATCCTTGGCGCTCACCCTGTCGGGCAGTTCGCCGGTCAGCCGGACGCCGTGAATTTCGGGCATCAGGATCTTGTAGGGCTCGCCGGCGATGGCCATGGCCACGTCGATCCCGCCGGTGCCGATCGCCAGCATCCCCAGCGAGCCGGCGGCGCAGGAGTGACTGTCCGAGCCCAGCAGGGTCAGCCCCGGTTTGCCGAAATAGCGCATGTGCAGCGGGTGGCTGACACCGGTTCCGGGGCGCGCGCACCACAACCCAAAGCGCTGCGCCGCGCTGAGCAGGAACAGGTGGTCGTCCGGGTTCCTGTAGTCCTCCTGGATCAGGTTGTGATCGATGTACTGAGTCGACAACTGGGTGCGCGCCCTGTCGAGGCCGAGCGCCTCCAGGGTCAGCATCACCAGGGTGCCGGTAGCGTCTTGCGTCAGCGTCTGGTCGATCGTCAGCGCGATCGGCCGACCCGCACGCATCTCACCCTCGGCGAGATGGGAGGCGATCAGCTTCTGGGCAACGCTGTGGGCCATGGTGCAGCCTCTCGTGGCTGGATTGCGGTTCGGCACGCCCGGCGCTGAGTCGGTGGCCGTCAGATCGTGTTTGCGATGGCGATCAGCGCGAAGAGGATCGAGACGAGCACAAGTCCGAACAGGCGGAATCGCCAGGCTTCGGAACTTTCTTGCTTGGTCGCTGTCTCCTGCTGCTCACCCGGTGTCACGAAGTCTTTCATTGGTCATCTCCCCAGTCGCTTCCGGAGAGGTCGTCTCGATGATTGTCCGAGAAGTGGATCCGGTTCGTGTACGACCGTCTCCATCCGTCACTGCACCAGACCAACGAGCGGGCAGGGGAGCCGGTTCCGCTGTCAGTCCTCGCCAAGCCCGTATCTGAGCACGCGGACCTTCTCGAGCGTTACAAGGCCGCTTTGCATGATGCTTTTCAGCACGGGAAGGAAGGCGTCGATATTCTTTTCGCTGTCGACGATCTCGATCACGATGGGCAGGTCATCGGATAGGCGCAGGATTTTTGCGGTGTGCAGGTGGCTGGAATGGCCGAACCCCAACGGTCCGCGCAGGACCGTGGCGCCGGCGAGATGCTGCTCGCGCGCCTTGAGCACGATGGCCTCGTAAAGCGGCGTTCCCTCGTGGCGGTCGTCCTCGCCAAGGAAGATGCGGAGCAGCACGGCGTTCTCGGGAATCTGCATGGTCATCGCCCCCCGGGTCGGTTGAGCCGCCAGGCCAGAAGGTGCCCCAGCCAGGCGGCAACGAGCCAGGCGGCGACCGAGACGACCACAGTGAGGGCCGCTCGCGCCGGCTGGCCGGAGTGAAGGAAACGCACCGTCTCGACGCTGAAGACGGAAAAGCTCGTGAAGCCGCCGCAGAAGCCGGTCATCACGAACTGGCGCTGTCGGGTCGACGACAAGAGCCGGCCGTCGGGTCCCGCCAGCGTCGCGTAGAAGCTGATGATGAAAGACCCCACGACGTTGACGAACAGCGTCGTCCAGGGAAACCAGGACGCGCCGAACGGAAGGAAGGAGGCCAGCGCACGAAACGTGCCGCCGATCGACGTGCCGAGGGCCACGAAACCGTAGAGGGCAGCGCTTTTGCGCATGGCGCGCCATCTGAGGCGGCGGATGCGGCGGCGACGCTTTGTCGCACGCCGCGCCTCGGTGTCCTGTGAGGGCCGCTGCTGCATGCCCGTCTCACCCGCCGGTCGCGGCGAGCGCCGCCGCGAGGGCAAAGCCGGTTGCGGCGGCGGTCAGGCAAAGCACGAGCGAGAGGGCGATGTTGCCCATCGCCTGTTTCAGCTCGCCATCGCGCGCCAGCGCCAGCGTCTGCAGGCTGAAAGACGAGACGGTGGTGTAGCTGCCCAGAAATCCCGCTGCGGCCAGATGCCACAACGCAGGGCCGAGCGCGCCTGCATCCGCCCAGGCCGCGAGCGCGCCCAGGGCGAGCGAGCCCGTGACGTTCACCGTCATCGTGCCCCAGGGAAAAGTCACGCCGATGGCGCGGGCGACAAGGCCGGACACGAAGAAGCGGCTCGCGCCGCCCAGCGCGCTGCCCAAGGCCACCCAGGCCAGTCCGACGATCAGGTCAAGCATGGGCCCCGACTTGTCAGAGTTTTCCCGCGTTGTCACGCGAATGTCCCGAAGCACCGGACATGACGTGGATGCCTGCGGCCAGAAGCGATACGGCTGCCGCGACGCCCGGTGCGATGCCGTTCCTCGCCGCGACGTGGCGGGGGACCGAAAAGTGGATCGGCAACCGGGGATCCGCACCGGGGCGCAGTGTGAGGTGCGCCGTCTGGCCGATCACGAGCATCGAGCCGATCGTGCCGCGCACCGGGTTTTCGCGCTCGCCGCGCGAGGGCCGATCACGGCGGTGCAGGATGACAAAGCCGTCGGGGATGGCCCACGGCACATGGGCGCCCGGGGCAAGATCCGGCCGGGGCGCGGCCTCGAGCCTCGTTCCCGCCCAGTCAAGCCATGTGCGTTCGGGTTCCTGGCCCAGGACGGTCGCCTCGAACACGTTGCGCATATCGATGAGTCGGGCCACCTCTGGCGAGGCGGGACGGGTGGTCACCTCCTCGGGCGTGCCCGTCTGCAGGATGCGCCCGCGGTGCAGGACCGCGAGCCGGTCCGCCAGCATCGTCGCCTCTTCCAGGTCGTGGGTCACCAGCACGACGGGCATGGAGAGTCCGCGGCGCAACTCGGCGATCTCGCGGTAGAGGCGCTGGCGGGTGGCGCGGTCCACGGCCGAGAAGGGCTCGTCGAGCAGCAGCACGCGCGGCTCTCGCGCCAGCGCCCGGGCCACGGCCACGCGCTGCTGCTGACCGCCCGACAGCTCGGCCGGGTAGCGCTCCTCGAGGCCCGCGAGGTGGACGAGGACGAGGATTTCGCGCGCCCGCGCGGCGCGCTTCCGGGCGGGCAGGTGCCCCATCGCGGCGGTGACGTTGGCGAGCGCCGTCATGTGCGGGAACAGGGCATAGCTTTGAAACACCATGCCGGCCGCACGGCGGTGGGGCGCCAGCCTCAGGTTGCGGGCGGTGTCGAGCCAGGTCTCGCCGTTGACCGCGACGCGGCCCGTTGCCGGGCGGTAGGTGCCGGCAATGGAGCGCAGGATCGTGGTCTTGCCGCTTCCCGAGGGCCCGACCAGCGCCATGGTCTCGCCCGGCCCGCAGTCAAAGGCGGCGGCGAGCGGGATCGGGGCGTCCTGCGCCACAGCGACCTCCAGCCCCGCCATTTGCGTCATCCCAGTCGCCGCCCGATTCGCCGTGCGAAGACGAAGGTCAGCGCGATGGTGGTGAGCGAAATGGCCATCAGAAGCGCGGACATGCGTGCCGCGGCAGCGTCGTCGAATGCCTGCACGCGGTCGTAGATGGCGATAGCGATGGTGCGCGTCTGGCCAGGGATCGAGCCGCCGACCATCAGCACGACGCCGAACTCGCCCAGCGTGTGGGCGAAGCTGAGCACCGTGGCTGTGAGGATGCCGGGCCAGGCCAGCGGCAACTCGACCCGGACGAGTGCGCGCCATGGCGACATACCGCAGCAGGAGGCGGCCTCGCGCACCTCGCGCGGGATCGCCTCGAAGGCGCGCTGGATCGGCTGTACGGCGAAGGGAAGGTTGAAGATGATCGAGGCCAGCAGGAGCGCCTCGAAGGTGAAGACGAGCGGCTGGCCGAACACCGCCTGCCAGAGCCGGCCGATCGGCGAGGCGTGGCCGAAGGCGACCAGCAGGTAATAGCCGAGCACCGTCGGCGGCAGCACGATGGGAAGCGCCACGAGCGCTTCGGCAATGCCCTTGCCGCCGAAGCTGCGATAGGCGAACGCGCGCCCCAGGGCGATGCCAACGGGAACCAGTATTAGGACCGTCAGGACGGCCAGCCTGAGCGACAGGGCGAGCGCGGTCCAGTCCACGGTGTCAACTCCCTTGGCCGGGCAGCGAAAAGCCCCAGCGCTTCAGGATGGCGCGGGCCTGTGGTCCTTCGAGAAATTTGTAGAAGGCTTCGGCCGCGGGTCCGGCTTGCCTGGTCAGTGCCATGCGCTGCCTCAGCGGGCTGTGCCAGTCCGCCGGGATCAGGGCGGAGTCCGCCTTTGCCCTGATTTTCGGCGCCATGGTGAGAGACTGGGCGACGATGCCGCCGTCGGTATTGCCCGAGACGGCGAACTGGGTCGCCTGAGCCACGTTTTCGCCAAGCACGAGCTTGGGCCGGATGGCCTTCCACAGGCCGCGGTGGCGCAGCGCTTCCTCGGCGCGCTTGCCATAGGGCGCGTGCGCCGGATTGGCGATGGCGAAGCGCGTGACGCGGCCCGCGTGCAGTGCTCGGGCGAGGTCGTCGAGGCTGCCGTCGGGCTTGAGCGGGGAGCCGTGCGGCACCACCAGCGCGATGCGGCCGAGCGCATAGACCGCGCCTTTGCCGCGCGTAAAGCCGTCTGCGGCGAGACGCAGCACGTATTGCTCATCGGCCGAAAGGAACAGGCCGAACGGCGCGCCCTGGCGGATCTGTCGCGACAGGTTGCCCGAGGAACCGAAGCTGATCCGTACGGTCTCGCCGGTCTTCTTCTCGAAGGCGGCGACAATCTCGGGCAGGGCGAACTGGAGGTCGGCGGCCGCCGCGACGATCAAGCTTCCCGCAGCAGGTGCGACCCGGGGCAACAGGGTCGCGGCGGCAGTGAAGCCGGCGGCGTGGAGGAACAGGCGGCGCGAGATCATCTTTGCCTCGGCTCGGGTTTCGACATGTTTGCTTATACATATCGGGTGAGAAAGGCCGCCCGCAACCGTCAATCGGGCAGGTCGGCGAGCAAGGCGCGCAACGCTTCCATCTCCGGCCCGACGGCCTTGGCGGTGCGCCGCTCCATGCGGCGGTAGATGGAGAGCACCTGCTCGCCGGTGGCGGTCAGCCTGGCGCCGCCATGCGAGGGGCCGCCGCGCTCGGTGGCGACCAGCGGCTCGCGAAACAGCTGGTTCATGGTCTCGACCAGCAGCCAGGCGCGCTTGTAGCTCATGCCCATGCGCCGGCCGGCGGCGGCGATCGAGCCGGTCTCGCGGATGCCTTCGAGGATGTCGGCCTTGCCCGGCCCGATGGCGATGTCCGGCTCGAGCACGACGCGCAGCCTCGCGCCTCGGGTCCTGTTTCCGACCTTCATGCGCTAAGTCTAGTCGTTGCCCGAAAGCCGGTCACCGTTCGGGGAAGTGCGGCGAGCGCGTCAGCACCTCCGGCCCGTCCGGGCCCAGCAGCACGGCGTTGGAGAGGAAGAAATCGCCCTGGCCGGTGCCCATGAGCCAAGAGAGGATGTGAAAGCTCATGCCCTCGCGGATCTCGAGATCGGAGTCGTGGCGCAGCCCCGTCACCGTGTTGCCGCCCGTCCAGGATGGTGGAAAGCCGATGCCCACGCAGTAGCCGCAGTGATGCCGGCGATAGTGCGACAGACCGGCCGCGTCCACCACGCCTTGCCAGGCGGCGTAGACGTCGCGGGCGAGGGTACCCGGGCGCAACGCGCCCAGCACCGCCTCGAAGGCCTCTTCGGCGATGCCGCCCATGCGGCGGTCGGCCTCGGGCGGCGCGCCGATGTGCACGAGCCTGCCAAGCGGCGCGTGGTAGCGGCTGATGCAGCCCGAGAGCTCGAGGAACACGGGCTCGCCGGTTCGGTAGCTGCCCTCGCCCCAGGTGGCGTGCTCCTCGCCGAGGCGCGAGCCCGGGCGGATGAAGGGGCCGAAGCCCGGCGTGTCGCCGCCGGCACGGATCATCGCGGCCACGCACTCGGCAGCGACGTCCGTCTCCTTCGCGCCGTCGTGGATGGCCGCAATGGCGGCCTGGGCCGCGGCGTCCGAAATGCGGGCGGCGGCGCGCATCAACTCCTGCTCGGCGGGCGATTTCACCCGGCGCAGGCGGTCGATCACGCCGGTGATGTCGACCCACTCGACCTGCGGGAAGGAGGCGCGGATGGCCTGCCCGAAGCCATAGCTGTGCGCGCTCGACCAGGTTTCGACGCCGATTCGGGTCGGGTGCCCGGGGTGCTGTCCGAGGGCCTCGTGGACCTCGCCCAGCACCGCCTCGCCTTGGTGGCGCGCCTTCTCAGCACGATCGAGCAGGCGGATGGTCATGTCGGCGGCGGTCTCGCTGTCCTCGTGACCGGCAAACAGCGCGTTGCGGACCTGGTGGTTGATCGAGACCCGCTCCATGGCGCGCGTGACCAGTGTCATCTGTCCCTCGGCCGGCACGACCAGCAGGTGCGTGGCGAAGTAGCCCCAGTGGTCGAGGCCGATCAGGTAGAAGATGTTCTCGGGTGTCGAGACGAGCACGGTGTCGAGGTCCTGCTCGGCCATCTCGCGCCGCACGGCAGCGAGCCGGGCCGCGAGTTCGTCGTCCGTGAAGGGGTTCTTGTGCATGGGCTCATGCCTGGATGACTGTGCCGGCACCCTGACGCTTCGCCAGCGCGAAGACATAGGCCGCGATGGCGGTGTCCTGGGCGCCGGTTCCCGTGAGGTCGGCGATGGTGATGTCGGTGGGCGCGCGGCGGCCAAGCGCGGGATCGCGGATGACCTGGCCAAGCTCGGGGATGCGCTCGGCCTGCATCAGCCTCGCGGCAAGGGCGGAGCGCAGCTCGCCCAGTTTCTCGCACTGGCTGATCCGGTCGGCAACGTAAATATCGGCGCGGGCCAGGGCCGCGGGCTCGATCTCGTTCTTGCCGGCCTGGTCCGAACCCATCGCCGTGATATGCAGACTGGGGTGCAGCCACTCGGCCTTTAGGATCGGCTCGCGCGCCGGCGTGGTCGTGACCACCAGCTGGCTTTCCGCGACGACGCGCGCCGGGTCGGCCTCGGCTGTCGCCTCGATGCCGAGGGTTGCGGAGAGGTCCTCGGCGCAGGCCCGCGCCTTGTCCGCGTCGCGGCCCCACACCAGGGCGCGGCCGAAGCGGCGCACGAGATGCGCCGCCTGCAACTGCAGCCGCGCCTGCACGCCGCTGCCAAGGACCCCGGCGCACTCAACCTCGGGCGCGAGGTGACGTGCCGCCACCGCCCCCGCGGCGGCGGTGCGCACATCCGTGAGATAGCCGTTGTCGAGCAGCAGCGCCTCCACCAGCCCGGTTTGGGCGGAGAACAGGATCATCAGCCCGTTCAGGCTGGGCAGGCCCAGCTTGGGGTTGTCGAAGAAGCCGGGGCTGACCTTGATAGCGAAGCTCTCGAAGCCCGGGATATAGGCGGTCTTGACGTCCACCTCGCCGTGGGCGTCCGGTATCTCCATCGACAGGATCGGCGGCATCACCACGCCGCCCGTGGCCAGCGCGGAGAAGGCGCGCTCGACGGTGTCGACGGCGGCGAGATCGAGACGGACCAGCGCGCGCAGCTCCGCCTCGGTCAGCACCAGGATGTCACGCGGCATAGGGTCGGCCCTTGATCGTCAGGTCTCCCAGGGCCACGTCGCGGCCCTGCATGATGTCTGCATGCACGCGCATGTCCAGGTTGCGCCCGGTCACGATCGTCGCCGCAGGGCCCGAAAGCGACAGCTTGCCGGACTGGACCGCGGCGACGCCCACCGCGCTGGCGCCCTCGCAGACGATGCGGTCCTCGTGGTAGACGGTCTGCATGGCACGGTAGATATCGTCCTCCGTGACCAGCACGATCTCGTCGAGAAGATCGCGGCACAGCCCGAAGGTCAGCCGGTTGTCCAGCCCGATGCCGCCGCCCAGCGAATCGGCCAGACTCGCCACCTCCTCGACCTCGACCGGGTGCCCGGCGCGCAGCGACTCATGCATCGCTGCGCCCCGATCCATGGTGATGCCGATGGTGCGCACCTTGGGATTGATCGCCTTGGCCGCCAGGGACACGCCGCCCGCCAGCCCGCCGCCAGAAAGCGGGATCAGGATCGCGGACAGGTCGGGTCGCTGCTCCATCAGCTCGAGCCCGATGGTGCCCTGGCCGGCGATCACCAGCGGGTCGTCGAAGGGGGAGATCTCGATCAGCCCCTCCTCCTCGACCAGGCGCAGGCTCTCGCGCAGCGCGTCGTCCTGGCTGCGGCCGACGATCTTGACCTCGGCCCCCAGCGCCCTGATGCCCTCGACCTTGGCCTTCGGCACCAGCGCGGACATGCAGATCACCGCGCGGATGCCGCGGGCGCGCGCGGCATAGGCAACGCCGCGGCCGTGGTTGCCGGTGGAGCAGCAGGTCACGCCCGCCACGCCGTCCGGCAGCCGCATCACGGCGTTCGCCGCGCCCCTGAGCTTGAACGCTCCGATGGGCTGAGTGATCTCGAGCTTGAGCAGGAAATCGTGCCCGGCAATCCCCTCCATGAAGGGGGAGGGCACCAGGGGCGTCTCGATCGCCACGCCGGCGATGGTGCGCCGCGCGGCGATCACGTCGGCCAGCGTCATTCCCATGCCTCAGCCCGCCTCCAGCACGGCGGAGAGGAACTGCTTGGTGCGCGGGTTCTGCGGCTCGGTGAAAAGCTGGTTGGGCGGTCCCGCCTCGGCGATCTTCCCGGCGAAGAAGAAGCAGATCCGGTGCGAGATCTCGCGCGCAAACCCCATCTGGTGCGTGACCATCAGCATGGTCTGCTTGTACTCGTGGGCGAGCGTGCGGATGACCTCCAGCACCTCACCCACCACCTCCGGGTCGAGCGCCGAGGTCACCTCGTCGAACAGCATCACCTTGGGCCGCATGGCCAGGGCGCGCGCGATGGCGACGCGCTGTTGCTGCCCGCCCGACAGCCGCGTTGGGTGCTGGTCCTTCTTGTCGGCCAGGCCGACCATTTCGAGAAGCTGCTCCGAGCGCTCGCGCGCCTCCTTCTTCGGCAGCCCCAGCACGTGCACCGGCGCCTCCATGCAGTTCTCCAGCGCGGTCATGTGCGGGAACAGGTTGAAGTGCTGGAACACCATGCCGATCTTGCCGCGCATGCGGCGCAGGTGCTTGTTGTTGGCGGGCACCAGCTTGCCGCCGCGCTCCATGTGGGTCAGGGGCTCGCCGTCGACGTAGATCACGCCCTCGTCGATCGTCTCGAGCGTCATCAGCATCCGCAGCACGGTGGTCTTGCCCGAACCCGAAGGGCCGATGATCGAGATGATCTCGCCCTCGGTCACATCGAGGTCGAGCTCGTCGAGAACGGTCAACTCGCCATAGCGCTTGCTGACCTTGGAGAAGCGAACCATCGGCGCGTCCGAGCCCAGCTTCGCCGGGAAGTCGTTGGTTGAGTATTCCTTCATGTCTTCTCCATCCCCCGGTCCATGGCCGGCGCGCGTCCTCGTCCGGTTGCCTTATCTCGCGACGTGGTCGGTCACTTCATCTTCTTCATGATCGCTTCGGCCTGATCGAGGCGTTGGCGCACAAGCCTCGGATCGAACACGATGGGCGGCGGCATGACGCCGGGCCATGACTGCCGGATCAGCACCACGACATTGAGCAGATCGGCCTGTCCCGGCCGCGAGGCGAGCGCGCCGGAATGGCGGACCAGCGCTTCGGCCTGGGTCACGAGGCCCCGTCCGGTCTGGTACTTTTGCAGGTTATTCACCTCGTCGTTGTTACTGACGGCCGCATCGTAGTCGGCGACGGCGTTGCGCAGGAGCCCCCCGACCAGGGCGAGCACCGACTTTGCGTCCAGCGCTCCCGTTTGCGCGAAGCTGCCGTTGATGGCGTTCACCGCCGACTCGATCGCGGGAAGCGCGCGCGTCCGTTCCAGGCTCGACGCGTTCTTGAGCTCGCGCAGCGTGCCCTCCGACAGCGGGGCATCGCGCTTGGCCAGCGGATCGGCGATTCTCTGGTAGATCTGCTCCAGGGCGGGGCCCATGTGATACTTCGCGCCCGGCAGGCCCAGCTGGACCAGCTCGCGTGCGACGCTCAGGTGTCCCCGCATCTCGAGCAAGGCCAGACGGTAGGCATTGACGGGCGAGAGCTCGACCTGTGGGGCGCCTGACTGCGCGCCGCTGCCGGCCGCGGCCGATCCGGTCTGGGCCGGAGCCAGCGCCGGCACCGCGAACAGGGCTATCGCCACGGCCGTGCCAAGCCACTTCGCCGTCGCCGCGATGCTGAACAGGCGTGGTCGCATAGCTCCTCTGCAGGCGGCTTTTCGCCGATTCCGCGTCTCGTGCCTGAGAGGGTAGTCCTGCATCAACATGGCGCAAGAACTCACTGGTTTGGTTTACTTGCTCATCCCCAGCGCGATCCGGACCCGCCGCTCGAAGGCCCGGATGGCCGCGGCCGTCGGCAGCGAGATGGCGAGGAAGATCGCCCCGACCATCGTGTAGGGCTCGAGAAAGCGGTAGCTCTCCGATCCTATCGCATTGGCTTCGTGCATCAGCTCGGCCACGCCGATCACCGAGAGCATCGGCGTGTCCTTGAAGATGCCGACGAGGTAGTTGCCCATGCCGGCCAGGGCCGGCGGTAGCGCCTGTGGCAGGACGATGCGGTAGTAGGTGCGCACCGTGCTCAGGTTCAGCGCCTTGCATGCCTCCCACTGGCCGCGGGGCACGGCGTCGATGCCGCCGCGGTAGACCTCGGAGAGGTAGGAGGCATAGTGCAGCCCGATGGCGATCAGCCCCGCGGTCCAGGGCGACAGCCGCACGCCGAACTGCGGGCCGACATAGAAGACGAAGAAGATCTGCAGCACCAGCGGCGTCGAGCGCACGACCTCGACCAGCTCGCGCACCGTACGCCCGAGCCCGGGAACCGGCGTGCGCTGGGCCAGCGCAAATATCAGGCCCAGCACCATGGCGATGCCGTAGCCGCCGCCGGCCGCGAGCAGCGTGTTCCCGGTGGCCTCGATCAGCCGGGGCAGGATCTGGAGAGCGAAGTCCCAGCGCCAATGCATGGCTCAGGCCCTCCCCATCTTGCGCGCCAGGCCATGCTCGAGCCGTCGCACGCAGGGCGAGATCACCCCCCGCGCGAGCACGTAGTAGATGATCAGCGCCGTGCCGAAGGCCTGCGCCGAGAGGAAGGTCGAGCCGTTGATCTGCTTGGAGACGAACATCAGGTCGGCGACCGAGATCAGGGCCACCAGCGCGGTGCCCTTCAAGAGCTCGATCAACAGGTTCCCCCAGGGCGGCAGCATGTTCAGCAGCGCCTGCGGGAAGATCACCCGCACCATGCGCTTCGTGGGCGACATGTTCAGCGCCGTGGTCGCCTCCCACTGGCCCTTGGGCACGGACAGGATGCCGCCTCTGACAAGCTCCGCCCCGTAGCCGGCGATGTTCATCCCGACGGCGACGAAGCCGGCGGTGAACTTGTCGAGCGTGAGCCCGAACAGCGGCAGGACGAAGAAGATCCAGTAGAGCTGCACCAGCAGCGAGGTGCCGCGAAAGATCTCGATGTAGATGGTGGCAAAGCCCCGGACCAGGATGTTGTGCGACATCCGCATCAGGCCCATGAGGAAGGCGATCGAGACGGCTACGAGGATGGCCAGCACCGTCTGCTCGATGGTCGTGACGGCGCCGGAGACGAAGCGGGTGCCGTACTGCGATAGGAAGTCGGTATAGGACATCGGCTCCCCTGTTTTCCTGTCGGCGGCCCTGCCGGGCCGCCGAACCGTTGTGACGGATCAGTCGCGCCGGGTCAGCGGTGCTCGCAGACCCACTTGGCGGTGACGTCCTTGGCCGGGATGTTCGACTTGTCGTAGCCGTACTGCTCGACCGACTTCATCATCTCGGGCGAGCCCATATAGCTGGCCAGCGCCTTGTTGAACGCCTTGAGGAATGCTGTGTCGCCCTTGCGGAAGGCGATACCCGCCCAGTTGCGCGTGTAGGCGGGCAGCTTGCTCGGATCGGTCACCTGGACGGTGCCGCCGCTCTGCTTGGCGAGGTTCTTCGCCGTGAAGTAGGTCACGCCGCCGGCGTCAGCCCGGCCGGCGCGAACGGCGGCGAGGATCTCGGTCGGCCCCGGCACCGTCATGATATGGCTCTCGGGGATACCTTCCTTCTTGGCCACCTCGATGATGTTGTAGCCGGCCCCGGTGACCAGCGTCGCACCCTTGGCCTTGATGTCCTTGTAGGTCTCGATGCCCTTCGGGTTGCCTTTGGGCACGATGAAGGCATCGCCGACCGCGGCCACGGGTGCCGAGAAGGCGACGTTCTCGCAACGGCTCTTGAGGATGTACATGCCGCCGGTGATCAGGTCGAAGCGTTTCGCCTGCAGGCCGGGGATCAGGCCGCCCCACTCGGTGACGACCGGCTCGATGTTCTTGATGCCCATCTTGTGCAACACGTCGACCGCAATGGCGTTCACGAAGCCCAGCGGCTTGTTGTTGTCGCCCGGATAGGCCCAGGGCACCTCGTTGGCGAAGCCGATGCGAATGGCTTCACCCGCCTTGGCCTTCTCCAGCAAGGTCTTGGCGGAAACCGCCGTCGCGGTGAGGCCGAGCGCCAGGCCCGTCGCCGCCGCGATGGTCTTCAGAAGGGTACGACGCATGTTTCTCTCCCTGATCGGTTGCCCTCGTTCGTCGTCGCAAGGTGCCTAGAGCAGCACAGCCGCGCCGTCCGAGTCAACGAAAGCCCCGATTTGGCCTCCGCGACGGAATGGAACGGGCCGGCGACCAGGCATTGCCCCCTTTCTTGGCGCGGATCACAGGTCGCCGGATGCCCGGGTGCGGCTATGACAGGGCCGGAAGCGACGGCCAGGGCGTCAGGCCGCGAGCCGCGCGATACCGCGGGCGAGCAATGCCGCGCCGCGCTCCACGTCCCTCCAGTCGGTGCGTTCCTCGGGTGCGTGGCTGATGCCGCGAACCGAGGGCACGAACACCAGCGCCGATCGGGTGACGCTTGCGAAGGTTTGCGCGTCATGCCCTCCGCCCGAGGGCATGGTCCTGTGCGCAAGGCCGAGCTGCCCCGCCTCCGCGCGCAGCATTTCGGCGAGCCCGGGGTCGAGTGCGACCGGCGCCAGCCAGCTGTGTTCGCGGATCGCGACGGCGAGGCCGTGCGCCTCGGCCGCGCGGTGAATCTCCTCGCGGCAGGCCTCGCCCAGGCGCCGCATCGCCTGCTCCTCGATTTCGCGGCCGATGATCGAGAACTCGGCCTCTCCGGCCACCGTGTGCGGGAAGTTCGGGCTCAGCGCCACCTTGCCGACGGTGAGCTTTGCCTCCCGCGTGCCGGCCCGCGTTACGACCCCGTCGATCGCCTCGCCGAAGGCGGCCAAACCGCGGAAGGCGTCGCGGCGCATATCCATCGGGGTCGAGCCCGAATGGTTCGCCTCGCCCGTCAGCGTCACCGTCCAGTTGAACACGCCGGAGATCACGTCGACCACGCCGACCGCCCCGCCGGCGCGGTCCAGCACCGGCCCCTGCTCGATGTGCAGCTCCAGGAACGCCGCAATCTCGGCCGGATCGCGCGCCGCGGTATCGGCGGCGTCGGGGTCCAGACCCTGGGCGCGCATGGCGTCGACCAGCCGCATGCCGGTCTCGTCCGCAGCGGCCTCGATCCAGGAGGGTGTGACCTGACCGCAGATCGCCTGCGAGCCCAGCATGCCGCCGAAGCGCCCCTCCTCGTCGGAGGTGGCGACCACCTCGACCGGCCGGGCCGGCACGATGTCCGCCTCCTTCATGGCCCTGACCGCCTCGAGCGCCGCGACCACCCCCAGCGCCCCGTCGAGCGGACCGCCCATCGGCACCGAGTCGAGGTGCGAGCCGGCCAGCACCGCCGGGCCGCCGCCGCAATCCCATCGGCCGAAGACGTTGCCGACCGCATCCATGTGCACGGAAAGCCCCGCCTCCTGAAGCCGCTGCATCAGCCAGCGCCGCCCGGCCATGTCGGCGTCCGACAGGCTCACGCGGTTGATGCCCGGCAGGCCCTCGATAGTGCCGATTCGGTTCACCGCGGCGAGGTCGGCCCGCAGCCGGTCGAGGTCGATGGCGAGAGCGTCGAGCGGTGAATTCCCTTTGCTTTCAGCCATTCACTTCCTCTCTGGGCGGCTCACCCGGCCCATGCGGCAAATTATCATGATCAATAATTGCATTTTGCGTATTTATCATGAATATTTTCAGGGTGTCCAATCACGCGCCGCAAAGACCGGCCAAGGCTAAAAACAGGGAGGCCGCCCCGATGTCCAGCATCTCCGGATTCCTCCGCCTCGTCCTCGCGCGGAGCTTCGCGCCTTGCGCGATGGCCGTCGTCGCATTCGCAGCGACCCCGGCCCGATTGCCCGCCCAGACGCCGCCCGGTGTCCTGATCGTCGCGCAGATCGCCGAGCCGAAGTCGCTCGATCCGCAGGTGGATACCGCGGTCAACGACTTCCGCATCCTGATGAACCTCTACGATGGGCTGGTGCGCTACAAGTCCGGCACGCTCGAGGTCGAGCCGGCGCTGGCCAAGGACTGGACCGTGAGCGACGCCGGCAAGGTCTACACTTTCCATCTGCGCAAGGGCGTGAAGTTCCACGACGGCACGCCGTTCAACGCGCAATCCGTGGTGTTCAACTTCGAGCGCATGCTGAACAAGGACAACCCCTACCACGACACGGGGCCTTTCCCGCTCAGCTTCTTCTTCAGCGCCGTCGACAAGGTCGAGGCAGTTGACCCGCACACCGTGCGCTTCACGCTGAAGGAGCCCTACGCACCGTTCCTGTCCAACCTCGCCTATCCCACCGGGCTGATCGTCTCGCCAGCCGCGGTGAAGAAGTACGGCAAGGAGTTCGGCCGCCACCCGTCGGGCACCGGCCCCTTCCGCTTCGTCGAGTGGAAGTCGAACGAGCGCGTGGTGGTCAAGCGCAACCCCGACTACTGGGACGGCGCGCCGAGCCTCAAGGCGGTCGTGTTCCGCCCGATCACCGACGCCAACACCCGGGTCGCCGAGATGCTTTCGGGGGGCGTCGACCTGATGGTCGAGGTGCCGCCCGACTCCGTCGCGCAGTTCCAGAAAAGCCCCAACTACAAGGTGCACGAGCAGGTCGGGCCCCATGTCTGGTTCCTGATCCTGAACTGCAAGGACGGGCCGATGGCGGACAAGCGCGTGCGCCAGGCGGTCAACTATGCCATCGACAAGAAGGCGATCGTCAACAATGTGCTGCAGGGCACTGCGGCGGTTGCCGCCGGCCCGATCGCGCCGGCCTTCTCCTGGGCCTATGACACCTCGCTGAAGCCCTATCCCTACGATCCCGCGAAGGCGAAGCAACTGATCAAGGAGGCCGGGGTCGAGGGCGCCAACCTGACCTTCTACGTCACTCAGGGCGGCTCGGGCATGCTCGACCCGGTGGCGATGGGCACGGCGATCCAGGCCAACCTCGAAGCCGTGGGCTTCCACGTCAAGATCGAGACCTACGAGTGGAACACCTTCCTCGGCAAGGTGAACCCCGGGCTCGAGGGCAAGGCCGACATGGCCGAGATGGCCTGGATGACCAACGACCCCGACACGCTGCCCTATCTCACGCTCAGGACCGGGGCCTTCCCCTCGAAGGGCGGCTTCAACTCGGGCTACTACTCGAACCCCGAGGTCGACAAGCTGCTGGAGCAGGCCCGGCGCTCGACCAATCGGGATGAGCGCGCCCGGCTGTACAAGAAGATGCAGGAGATCGTGCACGACGACGCGCCCTGGGCCTTCGTCGCCAACTGGAAGCAGAACGCGGTGACGAACGCGCGGGTGAAAGGCTTCAAGCTCCAGCCCTCCTTCTTCCTGCTGCTGCACGACGTGTCCAAGGACTGACGGGGGAGGGGGCGGCCACGGGGTCGACCGGCCCCGCGCCGCTCCCACTCGGCGCATGTGGGCCTATATCGGCAAGCGGCTGCTGGCCACGATCCCGATCCTGTTCGGGCTCTCTGTCATCGTCTTCTCGATGATGGCGCTGATCCCGGGCGACCCGGCGACGGCCATCCTCGGCGCCTACGCCACGCCCCAGAACGTGGCGCGGCTGAATGCGGAGCTCGGGCTGGATAAGTCTCTGCCCGAGCAGTACCTCACCTGGGCCGGCAACCTCTTGCACGGCGACATGGGCCGCAGCTACGCGCTCGACCGGCCGGTCGCCGACGTGGTGTTCGAGCGCTTCGGCGCGACGCTGATCCTCGCCGCCACGTCGCTGCTGCTGTGCTCCTTCTTCGGCCTGATCGGCGGCGTCGTTGCCGCGGTGCGCCAGTTCACCTGGACCGACCGCATCGTCACCTTCCTGGTGCTGATTGGCATCTCGATGCCCTCGTTCTGGCTCGGCCTGCTGATGATCATGCTGTTCGCCGTCGACCTCCACTGGCTGCCGGCCTCGGGCATGTTCGAGGTCTATGGCGGCGCCGGTCCGGCGGATCTTTTGCGCCACCTCGCCATGCCGGCCTTCACGCTCGCGGTGGTGGCCACCGGGGTGATCGCCCGGCTCACCCGTACCGCCATGCTCGAGGTGCTGCGGCAGGACTACATCCGCACCGCCCGCGCCAAGGGCGTGGCCGAGCGCGGCGTGATCTACCGCCACGCCTTCAAGGCGGCGCTGGTCAGCGTCATCCCGGTGATCGGCATCCAGGCCGGCTTCGTGATCGGCGGTGCGGTCTATATCGAGACCGTGTTCCAGTGGCCGGGCATCGGCCGGATGCTGGTCAACGCCATCTCGACGCGCGACATCCTGCTGGTGCAGGGCGGCGTGCTGGTGGTGGCGGCCAGCTACGTGTTCTTCAACCTGCTCGCCGACATCGCCCAGACCGTGCTCGACCCGCGGCTCAGGTCATGACCCAGGCCGCGAGCCTTCCCGCCGGTGCCCGGGCCGCCAGCGGCCGGCCGAGCGCCTTGCGCCTCCTGGTGCGCAACCGTCTGGCCGCGCTGGGTCTCGTCGTGCTTGCCGTGATCGTGCTCCTGGCGCTGCTCGCGCCCGTGCTGCCGCTCGCCAATCCCGACGCGACCGCGCCGGCCGACCGCCTGCTGCGCCCCGGGGCCGCGGGCCACCTGCTCGGCACCGATCAGCTCGGCCGCGACCTGCTCTCGCGGCTCCTGTGGGGCACCCGGGTCTCCATCGCCGTGGGGCTCAGCGCCACCGCGATCGCGGCGCTGATCGGGTCGCTGATCGGGCTCGTCGCGGGCTATGCCGGCGGGCGGGTCGACGGCATCCTGATGCGCTGCATCGACCTGGTGATGGCCTTTCCCTACATCCTCCTGGCGCTGGCCATCGTCGCGGTGCTCGGCCCCGGCCTGCTCCACGCGCTCTACGCCATTGCCATCGTCAACATCCCCTTCTTCGCGCGCAGCATCCGCGGCGTCACGCTGGGCTTCGCCCGGCGCGAGTTCGTCGACGCCGCCCGCCTCTCGGGCGCGCGGCCCAGCCTGATCCTGTTCGGCGAGATCATGCCCAACGTTCTGCCGACCATCGTCATCACCATGACCACCACGCTCGGCTGGATGGTGCTGGAGACCGCGGGCCTCAGCTTTCTCGGGCTGGGCGCCCAGCCGCCGCAGGCCGATCTCGGCTCAATGCTGGGCGAGGGCAGGAAGCTCCTGTTCACCGCGCCATTCGTGTCCATCGTCCCCGGCCTGATGATCTTCGCGCTGGTGATGAGCGTGAATCTCCTGGGCGACGGCATCCGCGACTTTCTCGACCCACGGCTCAAGTCCGGCGCGCTGGTCGCGCCCAGCGCGGCCACCGCCGTCGCCCGCGGCCGCGCCGCGGGCAAGCCCGCCGGCGACGGCCTCCTCGTCGTCGACGGCCTCCGCACCGAGTTCCACGTCGGTCCGCGTGTCCACAAGGCCGTCGGCGGGGTCGATTTCACCATCGCTCCGGGCGAGCGCCTCGGCCTCGTCGGCGAATCCGGCTCGGGCAAGTCGGTCACGGCCCTCTCGCTCATGCGCCTGGTGCCCACGCCGCCGGGCATGATCGTCGGGGGACAGGTCCTGTTCGACGGCTCCGACACGCTGACACTGGGCCGGCGCGAGCTGCGCCGCCTGCGCGGCGGGCAGGTGGCCTATGTGTTCCAGGACCCGCTGACCACGCTGCACCCGCTGTTCACCGTGGGCGAGCAGATCGCCGAGGCGCTGCGCGCGCACCGCCCGCTGTCGCGCCGCGAGGCCGGCGAGGCCGCGGTCGACCTGCTCGAGAAGGTGCAGATCCCCGCGGCCCGCCGGCGCTTCGGCGCCTATCCGCACGAGCTCTCGGGCGGCATGCGCCAGCGCGTGTGCATCGCCATGGCGCTGGCCAACGACCCCGACCTGATCATCGCCGACGAGCCCACCACCGCCCTCGACGTCACCGTGCAGGCCCAGGTGCTGGAGTTGATGCGCCGGCTGGCCGCCGAGCGGGGCTCGGCCGTGCTCTTCATCACCCACGACTTTGGCGTCGTCTCCGAGCTGTGCGACCGCGTCGCGGTAATGTATGCCGGCCGCGTCGTCGAGATCGGCCCCACCGAGGCCCTTCTTCGGGCGCCTTCGCACCCCTACACCGAGCGCCTGATCCGCTGCGTCCCGGTGCTCGGCGATCCCGGGCGGCGGCTGGAGGCCATCGAAGGCATGCCGCCTGCCGTCGACCGGCTCCCCCAGGGCTGCCACTTCGCTGACCGCTGCCCCTATGCCGAGGCGCGCTGCCGCGAGGGCGAGATCGCTCTCGACAAGGTGGGCGAGGGCCGCGCCGCCCGCTGCGTCAAGCCGCTGTCGAGCCAGGCATGACCGCGGCCGTCGAAACCAACGGGCTCACCCGTGTCTTCGGCGGCGGCCGCACGCTTTGGGGCACCGAGCGCCAGGCAGTGCACGCGGTGACCGACGTGGACCTCGCGGTGGCCCGGGGCGAGACGCTCGGCATCGTCGGCGAGTCCGGCTGCGGCAAGTCCACGCTGGCGCGCATGCTCATCGGCCTCGACCGCCCCACCGGCGGCAGCATCCGTCTCGGCGGCGACGACATGGCCGAGCTGGTCCGACGCGAGCCGCGCTCGATCCCGCGCCGGGTGCAGTATGTCTTCCAGGACCCGGTCTCCTCGCTCAACCCGCGCAAGACCATTCGCCAGGCGCTCGAGGCGCCGATGCGCCGCTTGCTCGGCCTGCCGGCCCCGAAGCGGCGGGTTCGCCTCGCCGAGCTGATGCACGCCGTCGGGCTGCGCGAGGAGTTCCTGGTGCGCTACCCGCACGAGTTCTCCGGCGGCCAGGCCCAGCGCATCGCCATCGCCCGCGCCCTGGCGGCGCAGGCATCCACCATCGTGCTTGACGAGCCGGTCTCCGCCCTCGATGTCTCGATCCAGGCGCAGGTCCTGAACCTGCTGGCCCGGCTGAAGAGGGAATATGGCCTGACCTATATCTTCATCAGCCACGACCTCAGCGTGGTCGAGAGCGTCTCCGACCGCGTCGCGGTGATGTATTTCGGCCGCGTGGTCGAGACCGGCCGCGCCCGCGACCTGTTCCGCAGCCCGCGCCACCCCTACACGGCGCTCCTGATGCGCTCGGCACCGGTGCCCGGCTCCCGCCGCATCGAGCCCGAGCGCGCCCCCGCCGAGTTGCCCGACCCGACGCAGCCGCCGCCGGGCTGCTCGTTCGCCTCGCGCTGCCCGCGCGTGGTCGAGCGCTGCCGCGCCGAGCGGCCGGCCCTGACGAACGGGGAGGGCCGCACCGAGGCCGCCTGCTGGCGCCCCCTCGACCAGGGGGGCGCGCGATGACCGAGGCCGCCATCCCGCGTCCTCGCCGCCACGACTCGATCTCCGAGAAGATCAAGGAAATGATCGTCGCCGACGGCCTGAAGCCGGGCGAGCGGCTGCCCACCGAGCGCGCGCTGATCGAGATGTTCGGGGCCTCGAAAAGCTCGGTCCGCGAGGCGCTCTCGGCGCTTTCCGCCCAGGGCCTCGTGCGCTCGCGCACAGGCCCCGGCGGCGGCCTGTTCCTGGCCGAGATTGCGCCCGCGCGCGCTATGGAGCTCCTCTCCAACCTGTTCGTCTTCGACCCGCCCAGCATCGCCGAGATCTACGCCGTGCGGCGCGAACTCGAACCGCTGATGGCCGCGGCGGTGGCCGAGACCATCGCCGAGGCGGACTTCGCCCGCCTCGAGCGCGTCATGCACCTCTACGACGCGCCGCCCAAGGACGCCGGCGAGGAATACGCCCAGCGCCTCGCCGAGCTTGACTTCCACACCGTGCTGGCCGAGCTGTGCCCGAACCGGCTCCTGGGCTTCTTCTGCGGCTTCCTGCAGACGATGCTGCGCGAGATGGCCGTGTGCCGGCGCATCTATGACGCCCCGAACCCGGAGCTGCGCGACACCGCGCTGCATTACCAGCTCCGCCTGCTTCGCGCCCTGCGTGCCCATGATGCCGCCGCCGCGCACGAGATCATGCGCGAGCACATGCTGGCGGCGCAGGCCTACATGGAGCGCGTCGAGGCCGAGGTGAAGCCGCGGTTCCTGCGGGTGCGGCGTTAGGAAAATCGGTGTTCGCTAGGCCGTATGAGCGTTAACCATAAATGCCGTCCAAATGCGGACTGTAATGAAATCAATGGCTTGACCTATTGTCCACGTGTGGACACTTTCGGCGGCGGCCGAGACGATGGCCTTGCCCGCCTCCGTGGCGGGCATCGGGTAGATCTGGCCGAGAGTCATTCCTTGCCCTTGTGCTCTAGGTACTCCTTCAGCGCCACGGCGTTATTGTAGCGCGCCTCCCGCGACGAGAAGACCAGCGTTGCCGGGCCCGCGCCGACCGCCGCGCGCAACTCGGCGACGGCCTCCAAGTTGCCGTCGAGCTCGGCGAAATAGCGCCGCCGGAACTCCTCCCAGTGCTCGGGGTCGTGGCCGTACCACTTGCGCAGTTCCGTGCTCGGGGCCGCTGCCTTCGACCAGTGATCGATCGCGGCCTTCTGCTTGGTCAGGCCGCGCGGCCAGATCCGGTCGACCAGGATGCGCCGCCCGTCTCCCGGCGCGGCGTCCTCGTAGGCCCGCTTCACGCGGATGTCAGCCTTGCCCGCCATGGCCACCCCCGACACCCGCGCGCCAGCGCACCGCGCCCGCGCCGGTCACGATCACGTCCATCGGGATGTCGTGCGGCTGCGGATGGATCGTGCGCAGCGCCGTCAGCGGCAGGCCGACGCCGATCACCAGCCGCGGCCTGGGGATCGCCGCCAGCGTCCGGTCGTAGAACCCGCCGCCATAGCCGAGCCGGTAGCAGCCCGGGTCGTAGCCGACCAGCGGCGCGATCACGATGTTGGGAACGATCTGCGGGCTCTCGGCCGCCGGGATCGGGATGTTCCACACCCCGCGCTCCATCTTCGTGCCAGGTCCCCATTCGCGGAACACCAGCGGCTGTCCCTTCGCGACTACCAGCGGCAGCGCCGCCTTTGCGCCGCGCCCGATGGCGCTCCTCAGCCATCCCCGCAGGTCCAGCTCGCCGCGGAACGGCCAGTAGGCGCTGACCACCGCTCCCGCGGAGATCTCCACCAGCCGGTCCAGCTCGTGCCCGATGGCATCGGCCGCCTCTGCCCGCTCGGCCGCCGGCACGGCCAGGCGCGCCGCAATCAGCCGCTCCCGCTCGGCCCTGCGCCAGCGCGCCACCTCGCGCGGGTCGCTCAGGCTCTCCCCGCCCGCCGCGTAGCCGCGGTCCACCTCGTGCAGGGAACAGGCAGGCGAGGCGTAGCCCTTGGCGTCGTCGCTCTCATGCGTCATCTGGCCAATCCTCCAAGGGTCGGTCCCACCCGATGCCTAGCGCATCCGCCCGCCGCAGACGAGCCTCGGCGGGCGCGACGGATCGGCGCGAGCCTCGCGCCCAACCGGCGGTTGACAGCCGCGCCATCCCCATTACCTAGTCCGACATCGGCGAGCGTGTCTGTCTCGCAGCGGGTGCCCGAGAGGGGCCGCTGCGTCTCAAGGCGGACGTCGGCGAGGGGCCGGGCACCCATGGTGCGCCTCCGGTTTCCGTCGCTCGAAAGCGGCGGTTATGCCGCGAGCCCCCATTTCGCCCGGTCCGAGCCCCGAACTTCCGCCAACGTCATAGGCCGCACCGTGCTGCGCGACCAGTCCCTCCGCCGGTCGCCCGTTCACTTTGGGGCGGGCAGCGCGCGACCCCGTCGACCGTAGCCTACGGAAGGTTCCGTTCCGGGCGACGTCGGTCGGCGAAACGAAGAAACAAGACGGCAGGAGACCTGCCGCGAAGGCGAGAAGAAGCGAATGACCAAGAAGGTATCGGCCAGGAACGTCTACAAGATCTTCGGCTCCGATCCGAAGCGCGCCCTCGCGATGCTCGAGGAGGGCCGCAGCAAGGACGAGATCCTCGCCCGGACCGGAATGACCATCGGCGTTCAGGGTGTCTCGTTCGACGTCGAGGCGGGCGAGATCTTCGTTGTGATGGGTCTCTCCGGTTCGGGCAAGTCGACGCTGGTGCGCATGCTCAACCGGCTGATCGTGCCGACGTCGGGGGAGATCCTGATCGACGGCGAGGACGTGGTCAGCGCCGATCGCGAGACGTTGCGCAGAATCCGCCTCGAGAAGGTCTCCATGGTCTTCCAGCACTTCGCTCTTTTCCCGCACATGTCGGTCTGCGAGAACGCCGAGTACGGCCTGAAGATCCGCGGCGTCGCCTCGGACGAGCGGCGCGAGCGCGCACTCAAGGCCCTGGACCAGGTCGGCCTCAAGGCATGGGCCGACCGTCTGCCGAAGGCGCTCTCGGGCGGGATGCAGCAGCGCGTCGGACTGGCGCGCGGGCTGGCGACCGATGCCGAGGTCCTGTTGATGGACGAGCCCTTCTCGGCGCTCGACCCGCTGATCCGGCGCGACATGCAGCACGAGCTGCTGCAGCTCGAGCAGGAGTTGCAGAAGACCATCATCTTCATCACCCACGACCTGCACGAGGCGCTGATCTTGGGCGACCAGATCGCCATCATGAAGGAAGGCCGCTTCGTTCAGGTCGGCACCGCCGAGGACATCGTGGCCAACCCGGCGGACGACTACGTCGCAGACTTCACCCACGACATCGACCGCTCGCGGGTCTTCACCATCGACAGCGCCATGGTCGAGCCGGAGGCGCTCGACCTCGCCAGCGACACCGTTCAGACCGCGCTCGCCCGCATGGAGAAGCTGAAACGTGACGCGCTCTACGTCATGGAGGGAGACAAGCTCGCCGGGCTCGTCACCTACCGCGACCTCGCCCGGGCACAGCGCGAGCACGGCGGCGGCCTGGCCGGGGCTGTGATCCGCGATTACCCGCGAGCCGAGACCGGCACGCATCTCTACCGGCTCTACCGGCTTTGCGCGAATGGACTACCGGTCGCGGTGTTCGACGGGAACGGCAGCCTTGCCGGAGTTGCCGAACCCGACGCGGTCTTCGCCCAGATCGCCGCTCAGGACAGGCGAGGTGAGGAAGACCCCGAGACCGACCAGCCCCCGGTTGCCATCGCGGCCAGCGGATAAAGGGGAGGCTTGGACATGTGGAGACCCTCGGACTACGTCCAGATCCCTTTAGGAGACTGGGTGAACAGCTTCGTCAACGGATGGCTGGTGCCGAATTTCCGCGGCGCCTTCCATGCCATCGAGTGGCCGGTGGCGCAGGTGCTCGATGCGCTGAACTACTTCCTTCAGGCGATCCCGATGCCGTTGTTCACGGTGGTCGCGGCGCTGATCGCCTGGGTCGCTGCGGGACGCGGCGTCGGGATCTTCACCTTCGTCGCCCTGATCTTCCTCGACCTGATCAACGTGTGGGACCAGACGATGACGACGCTGGCGATGATCGTCACGGCGGTGGTGTTCTGCGCCGTCGTCGGCATTCCTATGGGGATTGCCGCGGCGGGCAGCGACCGCTTCGCCAAGATCATGCGGCCGATCCTCGACATCATGCAGACGATCCCGTCCTTCGTGTACCTGGTGCCCATCGTCATGCTGTTCGGCGTCGGGATGGTGCCCGGGATCATCGCCACGATCATCTTCGCGCTGCCGCCGATCATCCGGCTGACGAACCTTGGCATCCGCAACGTCTCGGGCGAGCTGGTGGAGGCGGCCTATGCCTTTGGCTCAACCCGCCGGCAGGTGCTGTGGGACGTGCAGATCCCGCTGGCGCTGCGCACGATCATGGCGGGCCTGAACCAGACGCTGATGCTGGCGCTGTCGATGGCGGTGATCGCCGCCTTGATCGGCGCCGGCGGGCTGGGGCTGACGGTCTATACCGGCCTGGGTCGGCTCGATGTCGGCGCGGCCACCAAGGGCGGCGTGGGCATCGTGCTGCTGGCGATCATCCTCGATCGCATCACCCAGGCGCTGGGCGAGCAAAGCGAAGTCAAGACGCCGTCGCTTTTGGAGACGCTGAAATCCTTCTTCCGGACGGGCCCCGGGCGCGCGGACGCTCGCGCGCGCAAATAGCCGGGGACCCGGGGGAGGACCGCCGCGGCGCGGTTGCCGCGGGACCGGCTTCTCGCCGCCGGCAGATTCTGGCGAGGCCAAAGTAAACACGCCGACGAGCGAAAGGAGGTCAGACATGACTATCGGCAAGCTGATCGGCCGAGCAGCCGCAACCGCGGTTGCTGCCGCGCTGTTCGCCGTGCCGCTCTCCAGCGTGGCGCAGAACACAAACATGCCCGGCAAGGGCAAGACCATCAAGATGGCCCGTGCGACCTGGGATACCGGCTGGTGGCAGGCCGAGGTCTACCGGCAACTGTTCGAGAAGCTGGGCTACAGTGTTCCGCGCATCACCACGCTGGACAATCCGCCTTTCTACCAGGCGGTGGCACAGGGCGACATGGATCTGTGGGTCAACGGCTGGTTCCCGCTGCACAACACCTATGAGAGCACCTTCAAGCACGGGGCCCAGAAGATCGGCTACGTCGCCAAGGGCGGTGCGCTTCAGGGCTACCTGATCGACAAGAAGACGGCGGTGAAATACGACATCAACTATGTCTCCGACCTGACCAAGCCGAAGATCCAGAAGCTGTTCGATTCCAATGGCGACGGAAAGGCCGACCTGGTCGGCTGCCCGCCCGGCTGGGGCTGCGAGAAGATGATCGCGTTCCAGATGAAGGCCTATGGCTGGGACAAGCACTTCAACGTCATCAAGGCCGGCTACGCCGCCTCGATGGCCGATGCGATCGGGCGCTACAAGAACGGCAAGCCGATCTTCTTCTACACCTGGACGCCGAACTGGACGGTCGGAATCCTCAAGCCGGGCAAGGACGTCGTCTGGCTACAGGTCAAGAAGACCAAGCTGCCGCCCGACGAGGCGAACCTGGTGAACGACACCAAGGTCGCGCACCTCAAGGGCTGCCGCGGCCCGCAGCCGTGCAACCTGGGCTGGCCGGCCAATGACATCCGGCCGGTGGCGAACACCAAGTTCCTCAACGCGAACCCGGCGGTGAAGAAGCTGCTCGAGGAGGTCCGTATCCCGATCCAGGCCATCTTCGCGCAGAACGCCAAGATGAATGCGGGTGCCGACAGCCCGCAGGACCTGCACAATCAGGCCGCCGCCTGGATCCAAAAGAACCACGACAAGGTCCAGAAGTGGCTCAATGACGCGCGTGCCGCGGCGGAAGCATCGTGATGACCCGCCCGGCGCAAGCCGACTGGAGCCCGGCTGTCCGCAGCCGGGCTTCTCTTGCCGCACGGCTGGCCGCCAGGGCGAAGTGGTCCGCCGCCGCCGAGCGGCAGCGCCCGCCAGGGATCCGGGCGCGAGCATTGGGGAATCATGCTGTGCACATTGCACAAACTAGCAAGCAATTGAATTAAATAGATTTTTTATTAACCACTTGGCCTGCACACATGCACCCCGTGGCGCCTCGAGCGGACGCGCAGGGGCTGGGGCGCTCCCGGCCCCGGCGATTCGCGCGCTTGTCCTTTGGGCCATGTCCCGCGCGTCGGCGGGACGAAACGGATCGGGGTGGCCGCATGCGCGCATTGCGCTGCCTGCGGCCAGCATTGCCATTTCCGCCCAGTTCATGTCTTGAATGGCAGGCCGCCGGGGCAGGTTTGAGCGGCCGGCCCCGATCGATCGGTCCGAGGCCCCGTTCGGCGCGGCCCGAGCCCACGCGAAGGGACGCGCGACATGGATGTTTCGTCGTTTCTCCTGATCTTGGCCCCGGTGGTCTACGGGCTTGGCATCGCGGCGTCGGTCCACGCAGTGATGACGGCGCGGACCTCGCAGGGGGCGGTGGCCTGGGCCTTGTCGCTGGTCTATGTGCCCATCGTCGCGCTGCCGCTCTACGCGATCTTCGGACGCGGCCGCTTCGTCGGCTATGTCGAGACCCGGCGCTCGTCGAGTGACGAGTTCGAGGCCTACGGTCGCTCGCTCTCAAAGGCGGCGCTCGACCTGCGCACCCCAAAAAACGAGGGCTTTACCGGGATCGCGGCCTGCGAACGGCTGGCGGGCATGCCGGTGATGTCGGGCAACCGCGTCGGGCTGCTGATAGATGGCGAGGCGACCTTCGATGCGATTTTCTGCGCCATCGCGGAGGCGCGCGAATACGTCCTGCTGTCGACCTACACCTTGCGCGACGATCGCATCGGCCAGGCACTCAAGGAGCGGCTGTGCGAGCGGGCGCGCGACGGGGTGGCGATTTACGTGCTCTATGACGAGATGGGCAGCCACAGGCTCGGCCAGGCCTATCTCGAGGGCCTGGCCGCCGCCGGCATACGTGCCTCGGCCTTCAATTCGACCAAGGGCCCCACCAACCGGCTGCAGCTGAATTTTCGCAATCACCGCAAGATCGTGATCGTCGACGGGCGGATGGCCTTCATCGGCGGCCACAATTTCGGCGACGAGTATCTGGGCAGGACTCCGTCGCTGTCGCCCTGGCGCGACACGCATATCCGTCTGGAAGGGCCGGCGGCGCTGGCCTGCCAGCTGGTGTTCGCGGAGGATTGGAAATGGGCGACGGGCGAGCTTCTCGAGCTCGACTGGACCACGCGCCTCGCGCCGGAGGGGCGCCAGGACGTCTTGACCCTTCCCTCGGGTCCGGCCGACCAACTTGAGACCTGCGCCCTGTTCTACTCCCATGCCATCAGTCAGGCGCAGCGGCGCGTGTGGCTGGTCAGCCCGTATTTCGTGCCCGACATCGACGTGGTGACCGCGATGAAGGTGGCGGCATTGAGGGGTGTCGACGTGCGCCTGCTGGTGCCCGAGATCCCCGACCACTGGATCGTCTGGCTCGCAGCCTTCGCCTATTTCCGCGAAGTTCAGGAAGCGGGCGTGCGCATCTATCGATACACCAATGGATTCCTGCACCAGAAGGTGATGCTGATCGACGACGCCGCGGCGTCCGTGGGCACGGTCAACCTGGACAACCGATCGTTCCGGCTGAATTTCGAGATCACGGCGCTGATCCTCGACCGGGACTTTGCCGCGGAGGTCGAGACGATGCTCGAGCGCGATCTCCAGAACAGCTATCTCTACGATCACGCCACGTTCAGGCACCGGCCGCTGTGGGTGCGGCTGGGCGCTCAGATCGCGCGGCTCGCCTCGCCCGTGCTGTAATCGGCTTCCTGGCGGTGGCCGCGCCGCGCGCCGATGCGCTCGGCGAACGAGAGCTCGGCCCACACCGGCAGGTGGTCCGAGGCGATCCGGGCGGTCTCGGAGCGATGCACGCCGGCGATGTGCACCACCAGACCCGGCCCGGTGACGATGCGGTCGAGGCTGATCGCGGGAAGCGGCGCGGGAAAGCTGCGGCCGGGCGAGATGATGCGGTAGCGCGGGTGCAGGATCTTCATGCTGTCCGACCACTCGCGCCACTCGTTCATGTCGCCCAGAATGACGGTCGGCATGTCGGCGCCGCGCTCGCCGTGGAGCTGGGTGGTCAGCGAGTCGATCTGGCGCTTGCGGAAGGCGCCGACCAGGCTCAGATGCGTCGCGACCACGCGCAACGGCCGGCCCGAGACCTCGACCACGGCCATCACCGCGCCGCGCGGCTCGAGCATCGGAAGGTGCAGCCGGCGGCATTCCACCACCCGAATGGCGTGGCGCACGAGAATCGCGTTGCCGTGCCAGCCCAGGCTCGCGCCGTTCACCGACAGCGGCGCCGCCTTGTAGTCGGTGCGCGCGGCAATCAGCGCGGGCGGCAGGGTGCTCTGGCGGCGGCCGTAGCGCCGGTCGACCTCCTGCAGCGCCAGGATGTCCGCGTCCAGTTCGCCCAGCACCTCGAGGATCCGCTCGGGCTGGCGGCGCCCGTCTAGTCCGACGCTTTTCTGGATATTGTAGGTGGCAACGCGAAACATGGTCGAAATATGCCCATGACACACCCCCGGAGGCAAGGGTATTGCGGCGATTTGGCCAATTTGGCCACCGTGGCGCAAGCTGGCGCCGGGTCGTGCTACCCTGCGGCGAGGTGGCGCCCGCGGGCAGGGCTGGAACCTCGGAGGTGGGCATGAGCGCGGCACAGGCACGCACCGTCGTCGTGCTGGGCGGCACCGGCTATCTTGGCCGGCGGGTCGCCCGCGCCCTCGTCGCCAGCGGCTACGACGTCGTCACCGGCACCAGGGCACCTGAACGGGCAAGGGACGCGCCCTGCCCGATCCGTATCGAGCTGGCGGAGCGGGCGAGCCTGGAGCGCGCCTTTTCCGAGGTCTTTGCCGTGGTCAACTGCATCGGCCTTTATGTCGAGCGGGGCGTCGACACCTTTCAGGCCGTGCATGTCGAGGGCGCGGGCAGGGTCGCCGACGTGGCTGCCCGGCAAGGGGTGGCGCGGCTCGTCCACATCTCCGGCGTCAACGTCGATGCGGCGTCGCGGTCGTCCTATGTGCGCGCCCGTGCGCAGGGTGAGGAGGCCGTGCGTGCGGCCTTCCCCGCGGCCACCATCCTGCGCCCCAGTGCCATGTTCACCGAGGACGCGGGCTTTTTCGCCGTGCTTGAGAACGTCGTGCGCTCCGCCCCGGTGATGCCGTTGTTCGGCGACGGCGCGACCCGGCTGCAGCCGGCCCACGCCGATGACGTGGCCGAAGCCGTGGTGCGCGTGCTCGGCAGCGACGTCGCACCGGCCACCACCTACGAGCTGGGCGGCCCGGACATCATGACCTATCGCGAGATCGTCGAGCGCGTGGCGGCGCGAGCCGGGCTTCGGCGCCTTTTGCTGCCGGTTCCGTTTCCGCTGTGGCACGCCCTGGCCTGCGCTGCCAGCGTGCTGCCCAGCCCGCCGATCGTGCCCGGACAGGTCGCGCTGATGGAGCATGACAATGTCGCCGGCCCCGGGATGCCCGGCTTCGCCGAGCTTGGCATCTCGCCGCGCAGCGCGAGCGCCCTCGGCTTGGTGTGACCCCGGGCGGCGCTACATCTTCACCGGTTGCGCAACACAGGGAGGCAAGCATGGACCGCGTCTATCCGGTGACCGAGATCTACGGCTCCTCGACCGAGTCGATCGACGATGCCATCCGAACCGCCGTGTCCTCGGCGCAGGAGAGCATTCGCAACCTCGAGTGGTTCGAGGTGACTGACATCCGCGGCCATATCGGCGAGGGCGGCGAGATAGAGCATTTCCAGGTTGGCGTGAAGCTGGGCTTCAGGCTCGAGCGCCGCGGCGGCTGACCCCGCGCCCGCGCCATTGTTCGCCTGCGCGGGGCGGCATATACTTCCCCGTAAGGAGGCGAATATGCAGACCGCCCAAAAGCTTGGCGGCCTCTTGCTCGCTGCCGCGGCGATTTTCGCCGCCACGCTGCTCGGCCATGCCCAGGAGCAGGGGAAGGGCGCCGCCCGGCCGCTGGTGCTGCTCGCCGCCATCGAGGGCCCGATCGGGCCCGCCACCACGCGCCATGTCGAGAAGGTCATCGCCAAGGCGGAGGCACGCCACGCCGAGGCGCTGGTCCTGCGCCTCAACACGCCCGGCGGCCTCGCCGACGCCATGCGCCAGATCATCAGCCGGATCCTCACGTCCCGGGTGCCCGTGATCGGCTATGTCGCGCCCCCGGGCGCACATGCGGCAAGCGCGGGCACCTATATTCTCTATGCCTGCCAGATCGCCGCCATGGCGCCGGGCACGAATCTCGGCGCCGCCACGCCGATCCAGATCGGCGGCCTGCCCGGCGCTCCCGGGCCCGGCAGCGGCGACAAGGGCCAGGGGCAGGGCGGCACTGGCAAGGGTGGCGGGGAAAGCTCCGGCAAGGGCGCGCAGAAGGCCCCGCTCGCGGGCTCGAACGCGCTCAGCCACAAGATGATCAACGATGCCGTCGCGCTGATCCGCAGTCTCGCCGAGATGCATGGGCGCAATGCCGACTGGGCCGAGAAGGCGGTGCGCGAGGCGGCCAGCCTCTCGGCTAGCCAGGCGCTGAAGCAGAACGTTATCGACCTGATGGCCGATAACGTCCACGACCTGCTCCAGAAAGTGGACGGCCGCACGGTCACGGTGCTGCGTGCCAAATACACGCTGCATACCGCGAACGCCGTGGTCGAGAAGATCGCGCCGGACACGATCACGCGGCTTCTGGGCGTGCTGTCGAATCCGAACGTCGCGTTCATCCTGATGATGATCGGCGTCTACGGGCTGATCTTCGAGTTTGTCAATCCCGGCGCCGTGCTTCCCGGCGTGCTCGGCGGGGTCTGCCTCGTGCTCGGGCTCTATGCACTCAACCAGCTGCCGCTCGATTACGCCGGGCTTGCGCTGGTCCTGCTCGGCATCGCCCTGATGACGGCCGAGGCGTTCACGCCGACCTTCGGCATCCTCGGCATCAGCGGGCTGGCCGCCTTCGTGCTGGGCGCGGCGATGCTGTTCGACACCGACGTTCCGGCCTACCAGCTCTCATGGTGGCTGATCGGGGTGGTGGCTGCGTTCAGCGGCGGGTTCCTGGTGCTGGTTCTGGGCTACACCGTCCATGCCTATCGACGCGGGCCGGTCTCGGGCCGGTCGCGCATGATCGGGGCGCCGGCGCGCGTGCTCGAATGGTCCGACGGCGACGGCTATGTCTGGACCGAGGGCGAGCGCTGGCGCGCCACTGGGCCAAACGGACTCGCGCCGGGCGAGACCGTGCGGGTGCGCCACCTCGACGGTCTCACGCTGACCGTCGAGCGCGACAGCCTGAGTAAAGCGGAAGCCGCCGCGCTGCGGTGCGGCACAGGGGGGTAGTCATGCCGTTCATATCGATAAACCTGATCCTCTTCGGCCTTGTGGCCGTGCTGCTCATTCTTTTCCTGGCCAACGCGATCTTCGTCTTTCGCGAGTACGAGCGCGGCGTGATGTTCACGCTGGGGCGCTTCACCCGCGTCTGCGGACCGGGCTTCGTCATCATGATCCCGGTGGTCCAGCAGGTCGTGCGCACCGACCTGCGCCTGTTCGTCGAAGACGTGCCGCCGCAGGACGTGATCTCGCGCGACAACGTCTCGGTGAAGGTCAACGCGGTCATCTATTTCCGCATCGTCGATCCCCAGCGCGCCATCATCAACGTCGCCGATTTCCGCATGGCGGTCAGCCAGCTGTCGCAGACGACGCTGCGCTCGATCCTGGGCAAGCACGAGCTCGACGAGATGCTGGCCGAACGCGACAAGCTCAATAACGACCTGCAGGAGATCCTCGACCGCCAGACCGACGCCTGGGGCATCAAGATCGCGAATGTCGAGATCAAGCACGTCGATATCGACGAGAGCATGGTCCGCGCCATCGCCCGGCAGGCCGAGGCCGAGCGCCACCGCCGCGCCCGCATCATCAACGCCGAGGGCGAGCAGCAGGCGGCACAGAAGCTGGTCGAGGCCGGCGAGATGCTGGCGGCGCAGCCGAATGCCATGCAGCTGCGCTATTTCACCGCGCTGCTCGACGTCGCCAACGAACGCACCTCGACCATCGTTTTCCCGCTGCCGGTCAATCTGCTCCAGCGCATCGAGCAAGGCAGCAACAAGACGACGGAGTGAGGCCGCTCAGCGCCTTATGCGCCAGGCCCCGGGGCCGTCGGCGCCGAATCGACCACTGTCGGCCGGGGCCGGCCGGCCCACCGCGTGAGCGGCGGGCGTCGTGGGACGCAGCGGGGGCCTCGAGGACGGCTCAGCCGCTGCGAAAGAACTGGGTCGGATCCAGGCTCTCCGCGCCCTTGCGCACCTCGAAATGCATGCGCGGGGGCGAGTTCGCCGCAACGACTCCGATCTGCTGGCCCTGGGTCACCACGTCGCCCTTCTTCACGGTGACGCGATCGATGCGCCCATAGACCGTCAGATAGCCACCGGGGTGGCGCACCAGCACGATGGTGCCGAGCCCGCCCAGCGACTGGCTGACCAATGCCACCTTTCCGGCCGCGGCCGCAACCACGGGCGAGTCGGCGGGCGAGGCGAAGTCGACCCCGTCATTGCCGGTGCGGCCGCCGCCCTGGTGGTAGCCGATGACAATCGGGCCCGCGGCAGGCCGGATCAGCGACAGGCCGCCCGCCGGCGGGGCGGCGGAGGCGACCTGGGTCTGTGCCGGCGCGGCTTGTGGTGCCGGTTGAGGCTGCGGTGCAGGCGCCGGTGCAGGCACCTGCGCGGTTTGCTCGGCCGGAGTGGTGATGTTTTGCGCGGGCCGCGGCGCCGGCGCCGGCGTGTGGGTGCCCGACCGCGTCTGGTACTGGTCGAGATGCGGCGACGCCAGTTGCGGCGCCGGTTTGGGCGACGGCGGCAGCGGCTTGCCGGCGCTGGGAGGCGGCATCACGTTTCCCTGCTGGTCGAAGCCTTGCCACCGGTTGATGGCGGCGGCGGCCTGGTCCGGGCTCCAGCCATCCGATTGCTGGCCCGACGTGCCGCTCGGGGAACTGCCGAGCGGCGCCTGCTGGATGCCCGCCGTGGTGCCCGACGAGCCCGAGATACCCGACGAGCCCGACATACCCGACGTGCCCGACATTCCCGACGTGCCGGCGGCCCCGGGTTCCATCGCCGGCGCGGCCTTGGCGACCTGCGTCTGGGTCTGGGTCTGGGTCTGAGCTGTCGGCTGGCTCGGTGTCGTGGCGTAGCCGCCCGGCCGCGGCGGCAACACCAGCTCGTCTCCCGGCCTGAGCTTGTGGTCGGGCGTAAGCCCGTTATAGGCGGCCAGCTCGGAGGCCGAGAGTCCGATTCGCGCCGCCACGCTCGAAACCGTGTCGCCCTGGCGCGCGACGGCCGCCTGATAGCTCTCGTAGCTGACGATGCCCTCGGGGCTGGCCGGAGCGGTGGGCGTCGCGGCCTGGGGCGACACGGCCGCGGGGCTGCCGGCCTGGGGATTGGTTCCCTGATACACGACCGATGCCCGGTCGGCCGGCTGGCGGCCGCTGCAGGCGGCGAGCCCAAGGAGCATCGCTCCCAGCGCCAGCCCTTGCGCGGTGGAAATTGCAGTCCTGCTCATGCCTTCATCCTGCCTTGCTCCGGCCGTTCCCGGCCGTCAGTTTCCCTGCTCTTCGGGCAGCCCTTCCACGAGCGGCACGAAGAGCACGTCGCAGAGCTCGGAATATGTCGGACCCTGTTCGGTCTTCTCGATCCTGATGAGCTGCTGCACCTCGTCGGTCTGCCCGACCGGCAGTACCATTATGCCACCCGGCCGCAGTTGTTCCAACAACAACGCGGGCGTGTCGTCCGCGGCCGCCGACAAAAGGATGCGGTCGAAAGGGGCCTGTTCGGGCCAGCCCCGGGTGCCGTCGCCCGACCGGATGGTGACGTTCGAGATATCCAGCCGCGCGAGGCGCTCGCGCCCCTCGACCGCCAGCGCCTTGTGCCGCTCGATGCCGTAGACGCGGCGCGCCAGCCGCGAGAGGATGGCGCAGACATAGCCCGACCCAGCGCCGATCTCGAGCACCTTGCAGCGCGGCGTCACCTCCAGCGCCTGGATCATCATCGCGACGACGGACGGTTGCGAGATCGTCTGCCCGCACGGGATCGGCAGCGCCCGGTCCTCGTAGGCGCGCTCGCGGAAGGCGCGCTCGACGAAGACCGAGCGCGGGGTCTTCTCGATCGCCTCGAGCACGCGCTTCTCGGTGACGCCGGCCTGTCGCAGGCTCAGCATCAGCTGCATCAGCTTCTCGCGGCTGTCGGGCACTCCGTCTCTCTCCGCAGGCGCAACCGGCAGGACACTAGACCCTTCGTGCATCGCTGTCAGCCGGTCGTGCGCGCGAGCACGGCCCGGGCGCCGTCGATCAGGTCCTCCGCCGTCAAGCGTGGCCTCAGCGGCGTCACCGTCACCCAGCCGTCGAGACAGAGCCGCGCGTCGGTCCCGGGCTCGGCCGAGCTGTTCGCGGTATTGTGGCGGGTGAACAGAAAATCCCGCCCGTTCGGGGCCCGGTAGGGCAGCACCTCGAAGGTGGCATCGGCGCGCATGCCCTGCGGGCAGACGGTGATGCCGCGCACCTTCTCCGGCCGGACCGCGGGAAAGTTCACGCTGTAGAAGCATCGGTCGGCGAAGGGCATCTCGAGGACCGCGCGCAGCGCCGTCAGCCCCCAGGCCCGCGCCGGGGCCCACAGGTCCTCGGGCCGATCGGGGCCGGCCGAGTAGAACTGGCTGAGCGCGACCGAGGGGATGCCGCTGAGCCCGCCCTCCATGGCCGCCCCGGCGGTGCCGGAATAGACCACGTCCTCGGCCACGTTGTGCCCGCGGTTGACGCCGGCTATGATCAGGTCGGGCGGCGCCTCCTTCATCAGCACCTGCAGGCCGACGAGGATGCAGTCGGCCGGGAACCCGTCCACCGAGTAGCGCCGCTCGTCGAGCCGCGTCATGCGCATCGGTGCGGTATACGAGATGGCGTGGCTGACGCCCGAGCGCTCGAAATCGGGCGCCACCACCCAGACCTCGCCGCCCGGCCCCGCGAGTTCCGCGGCGATCTCCTCGGCGAGCTTCAGCCCCGGCGCGGTGATGCCGTCGTCATTGGTGATGAGAATCCGCAACGGCCCGTCTCCCACCTGCTTGATGGGCCTTCTAGGGGCAGTGCGGCCCTGCGTCCACAGTCCTCGTCAAACGAGGCTGCCGTCAGCCTCGATCCGCTGCGCGCCGCCCATATAGGGGCGCACGGCGTCGGGCAGCGCGATGGCGCCGTCCTCCTGCTGGTAGTTCTCCATCACGGCGATCAGCGTGCGCCCGACGGCCAGCCCCGAGCCGTTCAGCGTGTGCAGGAACTCGGGCCGCTTTTCGCCGGCGCGGCGGAAGCGGGCGTTCATGCGCCGGGCCTGGAAGTCGCCGCAGACCGAGCAGGACGAGATCTCGCGATAGGTGTTCTGGCCCGGCAGCCACACCTCGACATCGTGGGTGCGCCGCGCCGCGAAGCCCATGTCGCCGGTGCACAGCACCACGGTGCGGTAGGGCAGACCGAGCCGCTCGAGCATGTCCTCGGCGCAGCGCGTCAAGCGCGCGAGCTCGGCCTCGGACTCCTCGGGCCGCGTCAGTGAGACCATCTCGACCTTCTCGAACTGGTGCTGGCGCAGCATGCCGCGGGTGTCCTTGCCCGCCGCGCCCGCCTCGGCGCGGAAGCACTGGGTGTGGGCCGTCAGGCGCATCGGCAGCCGCGCCTCGTCGAGGATCTCGCCCGCGGCGATGTTGGTCAACGTCACCTCGGCGGTGGGGATCAGCCACCAGCCGTTCTCGGTGCGGTAGAGGTCGTCGGCGAATTTCGGCAGCTGCCCGGTGCCCACGAGCGCCTCGTCGCGCACCAGCACCGGGGTCCAGACCTCGGTGAGCCCGTTCACGTCGACCTGCGTGTCCAGCATGAACTGGGCCAGCGCCCGGTGCAGGCGTGCCAGCGCCCCATTGAGCACCATGAAGCGGGCGCCGGAGAGCCGGGCGGCGAAATCGAAATCCATCGCCCCCATCACCTCGCCCAGCTCGAAATGCTCGCGCGGGCCGAAGCCAAAGTCGCGCGGCGTGCCCCAGCGGCGCAGCTCGACATTGTCGCGCTCGTCGGCGCCGTCGGGCACGCTCTCCAGCGGCAGGTTCGGGATCGTCAGAAGCAGGTCGCCCAGCTTCCGGTCCTCGTCGGCCGCCTCGGCCTCGAGCCGCGCGATCTCCTCCTTCTTCGCCGCCAAGAGGCCCCTGAGGCGCTCGAACTCGGCCTCGTCGCCGCGCTTCTTGGCCTCGCCGACCTCCTTCGAGGCCGCGTTCCGCTCGGCCTGCGCGGCCTCCGCTGCGGTGATCCGCCCCCGGCGCGCCTCGTCGATGGCGAGCACGCGCTGCGAGACAGGCTCCAGCCCGCGCCGAGCCAGCGCGGCATCGAAGGCTTCCGGGGTCTCGCGGATCAGGCGGATATCGTGCATGGCGCTGCCTCGCTTGGCGCAATCGGCGCGGTTTATGCCCGATCGGGCCGGGGTTTTCCAGCGGCCGTCAATCGCCGGAGCGCGGCGCCCCCAGCCGATCCAGCCGGAGCCGGTGCCGCTCGTCGGTTAACCGCCACAGGCCCGTGGTTATTGCCAGCAGCACGCCCAGCCCGGTCGCTCCCGCGATCAGGAACATGATCAGGAGCTGGTACTTCACAGCCTGCGTGGGATCGACGCCCGACAGGATCTGGCCCGTCATCATGCCCGGCAGCGCGATCACGCCCGTCGCCGCCATGGCGTTGATGATCGGCGTCAGCCCCGAGCGCATGGCGCGGCGCGCGAACGGCCGGGTTGCCTGCCACCGGGTGGCCCCGAGCAGCAGCCGCGCCTCGACGGCCGCCGATTCGCGAAACAGCGCCGTCGAAAGCGTGTCGAGCCCCAGGCTCACCCCGGTCATGGTGTTGCCGAGGAGCATGCCGAACAGCGGCAGCGCGAAGCGCGGCGCCCACCAGGGCTCGGCATCGATCAGCCGCGTCAGAGCGATCAGGATCACCACGCTGCCGGCAACCGTCATTGCCGCCGCGCCCAGGCCCGGTCCCCAGGCGCCGCGCATCGGCCGCTCCTGCCGGGCCCAGACCTCGCGCCCGGCGAAGCCGGCCATGAAGACCGCCAGCGCCAGGGTCAGCCAGGGCGACGCGACGGCGAAAACGGCCCGGAGCACCAGCCCGATCAGCAACAGCTGCACGACCATCCGCGCGCTCGCCACCAGCATCTGCCGGGCCAGCCCGAGCTGGAGCCACAGTGACAGGCCGGCGTTCAGGATCACGAACAGCGCAGCCAGCGCCACGTTCCAGTAGGAAAGGACCACATAGCCGCTCATGCCGCCTCTCCCGCAGCCTCCAGCCGCCCGGCCTGCATCAGCAGCGTGCGATCGCCGAGCCGCCGGGCCTGCTCCGCGTCATGCGTGACCACCAGGATCGCCGCCCCCTTCGCGCGGCCCTCGCGCAAGAGCGCCTCGACCTGCTCGCCGGCGGCGGGATCAAGGGCGCCCGTCGGCTCGTCGAGCAGCCAGACCTGCGGCTCCATCGCCAGCGCCCGGGCGATGGCGAGCCGCTGGCGCTCGCCCGTGGAAAGCCGCCGCACCTCCCAGTCGAACGCCGCCGGGTCCAGCCCCAGCGCGGCGACGATCTCGGTGCCGCCCGAGAAATGCGGGCGCACGCGGTCGGCCCACCAGCCCGACTCCGCCGGCACATAGGCGACCCGGCGGCGCCAGTCCGGCGCGGCAATGGCCGCGCGCGGCGTGCCGTCCAGCGTGATCTCGCCCTCGGCCGGGTCGAGATCGGCCAGAGCCCGCAGCATCAGCGACTTGCCGGCGCCCGAGGCGCCGCGGACGCACACGATCTCGCCGCCGGCGAGGTCGAGGTCGGCCGGCCCGCCGGCCTTGGTCATCAGTCCCCGAACCCTGAGCATCGGGTTTTTCCCTCCGTTCTCGCCAGGAACATGGCCCGGGCCAGCGCGGCCCAGGGCGTGGCGCGAAGGTCGCAACGGTGCCTGCGGCGGGGCGCCGCCTCTTTTCCGCGTGACGGAAGAAATCTATCATGGCGTTCAATCCGTAACACCCGGGGCGCCGCGTGCCATGCGGCGCGACCAGGCAAAGAAAAGGCTGGCGAGAGACACGCGGGCCGGTGAGGTCCTGATGCGCCTGACATCGCTGCTCCTTGCGGTGCTGCTCGCTGGCAGCCTGTACTGGTGGTTCGGGCTGCGCGAGCGGCCCCAGCCGCCTGCAACGGCGGCCGCGGTGACGGAGGCGCCGGCCAGGGCGAAGGCCGACCAGCCGGTCCAGGTCGTGGTGATGCCGAGCCGCGCCGAGACGGTGGTCAACACGCTGACGCTGCGCGGGCAAACGCTTCCCAATCGCCGCGTCGTTGTGACCGCCGAGACCGAGGGCCTGGTGATTTCCCGGCCGCGCCGCAAGGGCGAGCGCGTGGCCAAGGGCGACGTGCTGTGCCGGCTCGACCCCGGCGCCCGGCCCGCCGCGCTGAAGGAGGCGCAGGCCAAGCTGGCCGAGGCGCGCGTCGAGGCCGATGCCGCCGAACGGCTCAGCCAGAAGGGCTTCACGCCCGAGACCACGCGCGTGGCGCGCAAGGCGGCGCTCGAGGCGGCGCAGGCGCGGGTCGATCAGATCCAGCTCGACATCTCGCGGCTCGAGATCCGCGCACCCTTCGCCGGAACGCTCGAGACGGACGCCGCCGAGACCGGCGCGCGCCTTGGCGTCGGCGCCACCTGCGCCACCGTGGTGGACCTGTCGAAGCTCAAGGTCGCGGGCTATGTCTCCGAGCTCGAGGTCGAGAAGATCCGCGTCGGCCAGCCCGCCACGGTTCACCTGGTGACCGGCGAGCAAGTCGATGGCCAGGTCTCCTACATCTCGCCGGTCGCCGACCCCGACACCCGCACCTTCGAGGTCGAGGTCGCGCTGCCGAACCCCGATCGCAAGATCCGCGCCGGCATGACCGCCGAGACGGCGATCGGGCTGCCCGGCGTCAAGGCGCACCGCATTCCGCAGTCGGCCCTGACGCTGGACGACGCGGGCCGCATGGGCGTGCGCGTCGCCCAAGGAAAGGGGCCCCAGGCGACCGCCCGCTTCTTCCCCGTGGACATCGTGCGCGAGAGCCATGACGCGATCTGGGTCACCGGTCTGCCCGACGAGGCCCAGGTGATCGTGACGGGGCAGGAATACGTGCGCGACGGCCGCGCCATCCGCCCGGTGCCGATCGACAAGACGGCGCTGAAATGACCCATATCGTCGACTGGGCCACGGCGCGCGCGCGCATGGTGCTCGCCCTGATCGTCGTCTCGATCGGGGCCGGGCTGATCTCCTATTTCACGCTGCCCAAGGAGGGCGCGCCGAACATCGACGTGCCGGTCCTCTATGTCTCGGTGCCCCTCGCGGGCGTCTCGGCGTCCGATGCCGAGCGCCTGCTCGTCAAGCCGATGGAGACCGAGCTGCGCGGGCTCGAGGGCCTCAAGCGCATGACCGGCATTGCGTCGGAGGGCTTCGCCTCGGTGCTGCTCGAGTTCCACTTCGGCTGGAACAAGGAAGCCACGCTCGCCGAGGTCCGCGACCGCATCAACCGTGCCCAGGCGAAGTTCCCCGCCGAGGCCGACCAGCCGGTGATCAGGGAGGTCAACCTCTCGCAGTTCCCGGTGGTCGTGGTGTCGCTGTCAGGCCAGGTGCCGGAGCGCACGCTCCTGCACCTTTCCAAGGACTTGCAGCGCGATATTGAAGCCATTCCTCAGGTTCTCGAGGCCAATCTAACCGGTCAGCGCGACGAGATGGTCGAGGTGCTGGTCGACCCCCTCAAGCTGGAAGCCTACAACGTGACCCCGGCCGAGCTTCTGGCCACGGTGTCGCGCAACAACAAGCTGGTCGCAGCAGGGCAGATCCAAAGCCAAAGCGCCCAGTTCTCGGTTACGGTTCCGGGCGCCTTCGACAGCCTCAGCGACATCTACAACATCCCCATCAAGGTCAACGGCGACCGGGTCGTGCGCCTGTCCGACATCGCCCAGATTCGCCGCACCTTCGAGGACGCCCAGGGCCGGGCGCGCTTCAATGGCCAGAAGACCATCGCGCTGCAGGTCAAGAAGCGCGTCGGCGAGAACATCATTCAGACGGTCGATGCCGTGCGCGCCAGCGTGAACCGGGCGGTGGCCGCCTGGCCGAAGCCGTTGCAACAGGCCGTCGAGGTCTCGTTCTCCATGGATGAGTCGCAGCGCGTGCGCGACATGGTCGGCCAGTTGCAGTCGAGTGTGCTGACCGCGATCACGCTGGTCATGATCGTGGTGCTTGCGGCGCTCGGCTTCCGCTCGGCGATCCTGGTGGGGTTGTCGATCCCGGCCTCGTTCCTGCTCAGCTTCGGGCTGATGGGGGCGCTTGGCATGGGCATCAACAATATGACCATGTTCGGCCTGATTCTCGCGGTGGGCATGCTGGTGGACGGCGCCATCGTGGTCGTGGAATACGCCGACAAGCGCATCGCCGAGGGCACCGGGCCGATGACCGCCTATGGCGAGGCAGCCCGGC